>CAIXOY010000045.1 GCA_903921135.1 uncultured Gammaproteobacteria bacterium | reverse complement strand
GATACCTGCGCCGTGCTCTGGACCTCGGGCACCACCGGCCGTTCGAAAGGCGTGATGCAGAGCCACAACGTGTGGTTCAACGCGGTGGACTCGGGCAACGCGATGTTCGGCATACAGCCCGACGACATCGCCTACAACGTGCTGCCCATGTACAACTCCGCGGCCTGGGTCACGGCGATCTTCCGCGCGCTGATCGCGGGCATTCCGCTCGCCATCGACCCGGCGTTTTCCGTGAGCCATTTCTGGGAGCGGGTGGACTACTACAAGGCCACGCAGAGCTTCACGCTGGGCGCCATGCACATGCTGCTCTGGAACGCCCCGGCCCGTGATGACGACGCAGGGCACACGCTGCGCAAGTTGATGGCCGTGCCCATGCCCGCCGCGCTCGCAGCGCCCTTCAGCGAGCGCTTCGCCGTCGAACTGATGCCGCAGGGCCTCGGCCAGAGCGAGGCCATGACACTGCTGAACGCGCCCAAAAACGAGCTGCCCATGCCCCCCAACAGCTGCGGCAAGCCGGCGCCGCGCGTGGAGGTGAGACTGGTCGACGACGACGGCAATGATGTCCCTGAAGGCGAACCCGGCGAGGTCTGGGTGCGTCCGCGCGAGCAGCACCTGATCTTCAATGGCTACTTCGACGACGAGGCCGCCACCGCCGGCGCCTACAGCGGCGACTGGTACAAGACCGGCGACATGGCCAAGCGCGATGCGAACGGCTGGTACTACTTTTCGGACCGCAAGAAAGACGCGGTACGGCTGAAGGGGCGCAACATCTCCACCTTCGAAGTCGAGATGGTCGCGCGCCGCCACCCGGCCATCGCCGACTGCGCGGCCTTCGGCGTGCCCAGCGACATTCTGGACGCGGAAACCGAACTCAAACTCGATGTGATCCTGAAGCCCGGACACGCGGTGGAACCGCTGGAGCTCGCGCGCTTCATCAACGACAACGCGCCATATTTCTTCGTGCCGCGCTACATCGAGATCACCGACGCCCTGCCCTACACGCCCACCAACAAGGTGCAGAAGTACAAGCTGCGCGAGAAGGGCGTGGGGCCCGCCGCGTGGGATGCGAACAAGGTGGGGTTCAAGGCGGAGCGCTAGCGATGGGCATGCGATTCCGGTGCGCGTTGCTCGCCTGCGCGCTCGGTGCAGGGCAAGCACTGGCAGCGCCTGCGGATCTGCTGATAACAAATGCGCGCGTCTGGACGGTAGACGCGCAGCAACCCTGGGCCGAGGCCGTCGCCATCCGCGGCGATCGCATCAGCTGGGTGGGAAAGCGCGCAGACGCGACGGCGCACACCGGCCCGGACACCAAGGTCGTGGATGCAGCAGGCCGGCTGTTACTGCCCGGCTTCGTCGACTGCCACTTCCACGCGCTGCTGGGCTCGAACCCGGACGTCCTGCACATCGACGCCAGTGATCTCCCCGGCATACGCGCGCAGATCGAAGCCTTCGCCAAGGTGCACCCCGAGTTGCCCTGGATCGAGGCCGAGGGCTGGAACTACTCGGTCTTTCCCGACGGAACGTTGCCCACCGCCGCGGATCTCGAGGGCCTCGCCGGTGGCCGACCGATGTTTCTCACGTCCTACGATTACCACACGGTGTGGATGAACCGTGCGGGGCTCCAACGTTTCGGGATCAACCGCGAAACGGCAGGGGTGAGCTTCGCGGAGGACGTGCAGAAGGATGCCGCAGGTGACCCAACGGGCATCCTTATCGGCTTCGGCAGCGCCGGATTGTCAGCCGAGGCTGAGGGGGAGCTTCGCGCCCACCTGCCATCCCACGCTCCTGAAGCCATCGCCCGCGCCGTGCGCGATAACGTGGCTGCCGCCGTGCGCAGCGGCATCACGACTGTCGTGGAGCCGCAATCCGATCCCGAGGATGTAGAGCTCTACCAGCGCCTGCGGGCCAACGGCGAGCTACCGGCACGCATGCAAGTCGCGCTGTTCCACCGCCGCGGCACCACCGAGGCGGACCTTGCGCGCTTCGTGCAGATGCGTGAGCGCTTTGCGGACGACCGGCTACGTGTGAGCGCGATCAAGCTCTACATCGACGATGTGATCGAGCCGCACACGGCAGCCATGCTTGAGCCCTACTCCGACCGGCCACAGGAGTCCGGCAGCCTGCTCTACCCGCCAGCGGAGTTCGGCGAGGTACTGACGCGGATAGACAAGCTCGGCTTCCAGATGTTCATCCACTCCATCGGCGATCGCGGCGTCCGCACCTCTCTGGACGCGCTCGCGGCGGTGCAGAGGAACAACCGCGTGCGGGACAGCCGTCACCAACTGGTCCACGTCGAGGCGATCTCCCCCAAGGACATCCCGCGCTTCCGCGAACTGGGCGTCACGGCCTGCATGCAGCCGCGCCATTCGGCACCCGACATCACGGGGCAATGGGCCCGCGCCGTGGGCCCCGAGCGTTCGCAATACGCCTGGGCACTGCGCAGCCTGCGTGATGCCGGCGCGCCGCTCGCCTTCGCCAGCGACTGGAACGTGGCCGAGATGGAGCCTGTGATCGGGATCTATACGGCGATGACGCGGAAGGGCCTGGACGGCGAACCCGCCGAGGGCTGGATCCCGGCGCAGGCGATCGATCTGGAGACGGCCATCCGCGGTTACACCTTGGGCAGCGCGGAGGCGAATTTCCTCGAGAAAGACCGCGGCTCGGTCACTGCCGGCAAGTACGCAGACCTCGTGCTGCTGTCAGAGGATCTGTTCCGGATTCCCCCGTCACGTATCAAGGATGTGCGTGCCGTGATGACGATCGTGGGCGGGGCGGTGGTACACGCCGAGTAAGCCAAGGCGCGACGCCGCACTGCGTCTTGGCGCGTGACGCCCGCCCGAAGTGGACGCGCTCAGCGCGCCGCCTGCTGCTGCGATTCCCAGCCCTTGCGCGCCTCGTCGATCAGGTAGGCGTGGATGTCATCCACTTCTGCTTCCTTCAGCAAGTCATCGAACCTTCCCATACCGTTCGCCGACAGCGCGCCGCGCAACACGATGTCCTTGAAGCCCGCGTGGGTGGTCGCGCTCATCTTGCGCAGATCCGGCGCCACGCTCGGTCCGAACTGGTGGCAGCGCGTGCACTCCTGCACGAAGAGCGTCTCGCCGCGCGTGATCTGCTCCGCAGAGGCCGTCTGCGCGGGAGGCTGCGTGAACGGCGGGATCACGAGCGGCGGCGGCAGCGGCACAGCTCCACCACCGAGTTTGAAGGCGATGATGCGGTTGGTGTTCTGGTGGCGACTCGCGGCACTGGATGCGGGGATCGGCCCCACCGTGATGCCCGCGCCGCCGTAACCGGCCTGCACCGCCACGAATTGCTCGCCGCCCACTTCGAAGGTGGAGGGTGCCGCCATCATGTGGCTGCCGGTGGGAATCACCTTCAGCACCTTGCCGCTGTCGGCGGCATAGACCCAGAGCTCGCCGTTGCCACGGCCCTGGAACACCAGATTGCCCGCCGTGCTCATGGTGCCGCCGTCGTAGCCGCGCGCGCCGCCCGAGGTCTCGTGCTCCCACACCACTTTCTGCGCCACCGGATCCCACGCGCGGATCAGTTCGCGCACGAGGTGGCTTTCGCGCTCGCGGCTCAGGTCGTCAAGCGGCGGTAGGGGCCCATAGAGGCGCGCGTAGCCCGCTGCGTCATAGGCCGTGTCGGGCATGATGCCGCCCACCGTGAAGAAGCCGTGGATGTACTTGATCTGGCCGCCGTTGCGCGCGATGTCGACCCACACGTTCGAGGCATCGATCACGGGTATGTACATGAGCTGCGTGGCCGGGTTCCAGGACATCGGCATCCAGGTGTGGCCGCCCGCCCAGGACGGATAGACGTTCTTCGGCGCGACGTGCCAGTTGGCGGTCTCGGTGAGGATCGGGCGGCCCGTCTTCATGTCGATGCCGCTGGTCCAGTTCACGTAGGTGTAGTTCTTGGCGGCGAGAAGCTCGCCGCTACGGCGGTCGAGCACGTAGAAGAACCCGTTCTTCGAGGCCTGCATGATCACCTGACGCGTCTTGCCCGCGAACGGCAGATCCGCCAGCACGAACTTTTGCACGGTGTCGAAGTCCCACTCGTCGTGCGGCACGGCCTGGTAATGCCAGGCGTACTCGCCCGTGCCGCCCTTCACCGCCACGATGCTCGCGGTGTAGAGCGCATCGAACTGCGTAGGCCCGATATCGGTGAGGTCGTAGGGCGCGGCGTTGCCGGTGCCGAAGTACACGAGGTCGAGCTCGGCGTCGTAGGCAAGGCCGTCCCACGGCGAGCCGCCCCCGTGGTGCTCGGGTTTGCGCGGATCCCAGGTTTTTGCCGCCGCCTCGAGATCAGGATGCTCCTGCGGGCCCTCGGGCCTCGGGACCGCGTAGAAACGCCACGCAAACTTTCCTGTCTCCAAATCCCACGCGCTGATGTAACCCCGCACGCCGGTTTTGCCCATGTCCGATCCGCCGTTGCCGATCACCACCACCTTGCCGGCGATGAGCGGCGCGCCCGTACTGGTGTAGGGCATGTCGTGGTTCACGACGGTATCCGCCACCCAGACGCGCTTGCCGGTGGCCGCATCGACGGCGTGCAGGCGCCCGTCGATGGAGGCGACGTAGACCTTGCCTTTCCATACGGCAACGCCGCGGTTCACCAGATCACAGCACGGGTTGCGCGCGGCTTGCTGCCGCGCCTCGGGGTCATAGGTCCAGAGCCGTTTGCCGGTGGCGGCATCCAGTGCGTAGACATAGCCCCACGTACCCGAGGTGTACATGACGCCGTCGATCACGACGGGCGTTGCCTCCTGCCCGCGGCGCGGCGCGCCAAGGTCGTGCTCCCACGCGAAGCCGAGCGAACCCACGTTCTTGTCGGTGATGCGCGCGAGCGGGGAATGATAGGTGCCGTTACCGTCGCGGCCGCCGGTGAACCAGTTGGCGGGTTCGCGGTCGGCTGCCGCAAGGCGGGGTGCGTCCACATCGGCGGGTGGCCGGGCGAGGGCCGCAGGCGAAAAGCTCAGCAGAGACAGAAGAATTGCGAGCGCCGGAGGTACTGCACTGACCAGAGCGATGCGGATTGAGTGCATGGCGAACTGTCCCATGGAGACGGATGGACCAATCCCATCCTAGCCTCTGACCGCGGGCGCGGTCGATGGCCGGGCACCGTGTGTCAGGGTGTATGCCCGATGCAGCCTGCTTCGCGCTGTCCACGCACGGCGAGAACGAACACGGTGTCTACGGTCTCGGCATAGCGATGCAAAACAACGTATCCGCTGGCACGTCGACCGGTGATCAACTCCCCATTCTGGCCTCGTCCAGGACGGCCGATCAGCGGGTTGTGCACCAACACAGCGATTGCCTGGACGATCTCAGCTATCCGGGCGGCGCCCGATGTCGCGTCGTGCGAGGCAAGGTGATCACAGATGCGCTCAGTGCGCGCCGGCGTCCCCGGAAAACTCCCCCGCCGCATCCAGCAACCACTGCCAAAGCCAGGCGCCAGCGGAGCGGTCTACCCAGACATGGAAACCCGGCGTTTCGGGCGGGCGAGCCAGCATCACGGCCAGCTGCGCAAGCCGGGTGTTGCACACGCGCCCCTCCGGAAACACCGCCGGATGAAGGTCGATGCCGGTGCCGCGCGCGAGCACCTGGGCGGCACGCGCGCCATCAATGGCAATGCCGGTGCGGGCATCTCCGATGGACGTCGCGAAGACGCCCGCAGCTGCAAGGGCCGCCAGCAAGGCGGGCTCCGCAGACGGTGCAAGGAACACCAGCCACTCGTTCGGCGCCACCCAGGCAACACTGCGCCCTTCGCCCTGCATCAGAGTGCCGGGG
>CAIXOY010000044.1 GCA_903921135.1 uncultured Gammaproteobacteria bacterium | reverse complement strand
GTTTTCCTGATCCCGCAGCCGCTCAGCAATGCCCGTGCCACGCACCCCGCAAGCGGTGAATAAAGGCTTTTCGCATCTTTGCCTCATTGCCGTGCACGCCCGCGGTGCGCACGGCACGCGCTCGCGCCACCGTGGTGCAGGACTCTACCCCCGCGGAGGTGTTTGCCCGGCCTACTGCGCGGGCTTAACATCCTGTGCATTCCCACCGGGAGAGCCCCATGAACACCCTGAACGTCACGCTTTCGCCAGTCGTCAGCAACGCGAGCCTCTGGGAGCGCCGCACCGCCGCCGTCCCCCGCGGCGTGGGCAGTGCCACGCAACGCTTCGCCGACCGCGCCGAGAACGCCGAGATCTGGGACGTCGAGGGCAAGCGCTACATCGATTTCGGTGGCGGCATCGGGGTGCTGAACACCGGCCACCGCCACCCGCGCGTGATGGCGGCCATCGAGGCGCAGCTCCAGCGCGTGATCCACACCTGCTTCCAGGTGATGCCCTACGAGCCCTACGTGGAACTCGCCGAGAAGCTGAACGGGATCGTGCCGATCAGCGGGCCCTGCAAATCGATCTTCCTGTCGACCGGTGCCGAGGCGGTTGAAAACGCGGTGAAGATCGCGCGCGTCGCGACCAAGCGCCCGGGCATCATCGCCTTCAGCGGCGGCTTTCACGGCCGCACCATGATGGGCATGGCGCTCACCGGCAAGGTGGCGCCCTACAAGATCGGCTTCGGGCCTTTCCCCTCAGACGTCTACCACGCGCGCTTCCCGCACCCCTATCACGGCGTGAGCGTCGCAGACACGCTGGCCGACATCCACCACCTCTTCAAGAGCGATATCGAGCCCTCGCGGGTTGCGGCCATCATCGTCGAGCCCGTGCAGGGCGAGGGTGGTTTCACCGTGGCGCCGCCCGAGCTGATGCGGGCACTGCGCGCGATTTGCGACGAGCACGGCATCCTGCTGATCGCCGATGAGGTGCAGTCCGGCTTCGCGCGGACGGGCCGCTTCTTTGCGATGGAACACTACGACGTGGAGGCCGACATCCTCACCGTGGCCAAGTCGATCGGTGGCGGTTTGCCGCTCTCCGGCGTGGTGGGGCGCGCAGAGATCATGGACGCGCCCGCGCCCGGTGGCCTCGGTGGTACCTACGCGGGCAACCCCGTTGCCTGTGCCGCGGCCTGTGCCGTGATCGACGTGATCCGTGAAGAGGGCATCGTGCCGCGGGCGCAGGCGATGGGCGAGCGCTTCCGCGCGCACGTCGGCGCACTGGCTGCGGACCCCGCGAACGGCATCGGCGAAATCCGTGGCCTGGGCGCCATGGTGGCTTTCGAGATCGTGAAACCCGGAACCCATGAGTCGGATGCCGACCGCACCAAGGCTGTCACGTCGCTCGCGGCCGAACTCGGGCTTGTGCTGCTCAGTTGCGGTGTGTACTACAACACCATCCGCGTGCTGGTCCCCATCACCGCCAGCGATGCCATCTTCGAAGAGGGCCTCGCGATCCTTGCCCGGGCGATTGCCGAGACGCGCGGGTGAACCCCCGGCCCGTCGCGGGACGCGGCGGGCGTCTGCTGCAACTGCTGCTCGTACTCGCGTGTTGCGTGATGGGTGCAGCGCCGCTGCGCGCGGAGCCCGGGCGCGCCGGTGAACTCTTCGCCGCCTTGCGCCCGGCCGTGGTGCAGATACGCGTGATCGATCTCGCCTCCGGCGACAAGGCTTCCCTCGGTTCGGGCTTCCAGATCTCCGCAGACGGGCTGGTCGCCACCAATTTCCACGTGGTGGCCGATGCCGCGCACGAGCCCGGTCGCTACCGGCTCGAGTATCCCGGAGAGGATGGCGTCGCCGTGCCCCTGCAACTGCTCGACGTGGACGTGGTCCACGATCTGGCGGTATTGCGCGCCGCCACTCCGCTGCCTGGCGCACTGGCGCAGGCGAGCGCCGAACTCGCTCAGGGCGAGCGCATCTTCTCGATGGGCAACCCGCTCGATCTGGCGATGACGATCGTCGAGGGCACCTACAACGGATTCGTCGAAGGCGCGCGCTACCGCAAGATCCTGTTCTCGGGCTCGCTCAACCCGGGCATGAGCGGCGGCCCCGCGCTGAACCAGCGCGGCGAGGTGGTGGGCATCAATGTCTCGCACGGGGGTGAGCAGATCAGCTTCCTCGTGCCGGTCAGTTATCTCGCGGCACTGCAGAAGCGAGCCCTCGACCCGGAGCGCGCCGGCAAGGACATGGCTTCCCGCATCACGGATGCGTTGCTCGAAGACCAGGACGCGTATTTCGGCGCCCTGCTCGCGGAACCGTGGGACAGCCGCCCGCTCGGGCATTTCCGTGTTCCCGGCAGCCTCGGGCCTTCGGTGCAGTGCTGGGGCGGGTCCGACGAGATCGACGAGGAGCTCTTCGCCCACATCGGGCAGGAGTGCGGATCCGACGACACCGTCTTCGTGGGCGAGGACCTGCAGACAGGCGGCCTGCGCTATTCCTTCCACGCCTACAGCACCGAGGATCTGGGCCTCGTGCGCTTCTATTCCTTGCTCGACGGGCAATACGCCCACAGCGAATGGTTCGCCGCCACGGATGCCAAGCAGGTAGGGAGTTTCGACTGCCGAGAGGACTTCCTGGAGGGCCGGGGTATTGCGTGGCGCATCAGCGTCTGCGCACGGCGTTACACGGAATTGCCGGGCCTATTTGACATGAGCGTGGTGATGGCCACCACCGCGTACCCGCAGGAAGGGCTGGTGGCGAATCTCGCGCTGAACGGTGTCAGCGAGCCGCGCGCGCGGGAGTTCCTGCGCCGCTTCGTGGAGTCTGTCTCATGGGCGCCCTGATCCTGCGCGTCTCGGCGCGTCACGGGCGCGGGGTGGAGTTCCATCGCATCGCGCCCGAGGGCATGACGGTGGGTCGGGGGCTGGGAAACACGCTGATCCTGCCTGATCCGTATCTGGGCGCGGAGCAATTCCGGCTGACACCCGCCGAAGACGCGCTCTGGCTCGAGCGTCGTGATCGCACCAACCCGCTGCGGGTGAATGGTGTCGCCCGAGCGGAAGAGCGCGTGGCTTTGCGGCCCGGTGATCGCATCGAGACCGGGCGTTCGGTGTTCACGGTGCTGGATGCCGAAGCCGCGGTGCCGCCGGCCTTGTCGCTGGATGCCTCGCCATGGGAACGCCTTGGCGTCTGGCGTGCGCCCATCGCACTGGCGCTGGTGCTGCTGGCGGCAGTTCTGGTGGCCGGGCTCGATCACCTGAGAAGTACAGGCGCCCCGCAGTGGGACGAGCTTGCGCTCTCGGGTTTCACGGTGGCGGGCTTGTCCATGGCCTGGGCGGCATTCTGGTCTGCGTTGGCTGCGATGTTGCGCCAGCACGCCGATTTCTGGGCGCATCTGGCGCTTGCCGCTGCCGCGGGCATGGTCTGGTTCGGGGGGGCAGAGGCCAGCACTTACGTGGCCTATGCTTTTGCCGCAGACGCAGCCGCCTTCATCTCCACCGTGTCCTGGTGGTTGGGCGGCGTGCTGATGTTCCTGTTGCTGTGGAGTGCGCTCGAACTCGCCACGCCTTTGCACAACGCCTTCCTCGCCGCCTGTGCCGCGACCTTCGCGGCCCACACGCTCATGGCGCTGCAGGATGTGGCGGAGCGCGATGATTTCGTCGCGCAGCCACAGCCCGTCACTGTGCTGCGGGCCCCCTTCGCCAAGCTGCGTCCCGGGCTCGACTACGAGGCCTTCGATGCGGGCGTGGGCGCGCTGTTCGCGGGGCTGCCCGAGGAAGACTGAGCGGCGCGCGAGAGCAGGTGGATGGAGAGCGCGCGGCGATCTTCCTCCGAGAGCGGGTACACCGGCATCGGCGGGCGCGGCGTGATGAAGTAGGCGCTCAGCGTGCCTACGGTATAGCGCTCGCTCAGGCTGAGCAGTTTGTCTGCCATCGGCGTGCCGGGCGCATGGCAACCGGCGCAGGCGAAGCGCGCCAGCAAGGGTTCTGCGCGGGCCGTTGCGGCGGCGATGTCTGTGGCACTGATATCCGCGAGCGGATCGGGGCTCAATGCAGGCTTTGCAGGGGCAGCGGCGACGGTGGTGCTGGCACTTTCTGCCTCGCCGCGCCACAGGCGGTACACCGCGCCTGCGTAGTCGTCGCTCACGAAGAGCTCGCCCGCAGGGGATTCGGCGATGTCCACCGGTCGGCCGATCACGGTGCCCGCTTTTTCGAAGCCGCTGATGAACGGCGCCTCCGATATGGTGCCGTCTGCAGCCCAGTCGAGCCGCACTACCGTGTAGCCATCCGCCTTGCTGCGGTTCCAGGATCCGTGCAGTGCCACCAGTGCGGAGCGCGCCAGTGCCGGCTCCTGCTGGTGGCGCAGGAAGCGGATCCCGAGCGGCGCGTTGTGCGCGTGGAAACCGTGCGCGGGTGGCAGCGCCGTTTGCAGCGCTGATTCATGGCCCGCGCCGTTGTCGGGGTCCAGCACGTTGAAGCCGTTCACGAACGGCCAGCCGTAGAAGCCGCCCTGCACGATGCGGTTCAGCTCGCAGGGCGGGAAGTCATCGCCCAGCAGATCGCGGCCGTTATCGGTGGCGAAGAGCTCATCGCTCCACGGTGTCCAGTCGAAGCCCACGCTGTTGCGCAGCCCCGAGGCGTACACGGCGAGCTCGCTGCCGTCGGGCCTGGCGCGGAGCAGGGTGGCGCGCCAGAGGTGATCCTCGATGCAGCTGTTGCAGCTCGAGCCCACGTGTACGTAGAGCCAGCCATCGGGCCCGATGCGCACGCTGCGGCTCCAGTGGTTGCCGCCTTCGGGCAGCCCGGTGATCACGTGCGTGTAATCCCCGGTGATGCGGCCGCTTTGCACGTCGAACGGCGCGCGGCCCACGGCGCCCGTCTCGCCCACGTAGAGAAATCCCCCGGACACCTCCACGCCGTGCGGGCGGTCGAGCCCGGACATCAGCACCGACTGCGAATCCGGGCGGCCATCGCCGTTCGCGTCGCGGCCCAGAAGCGTGATCTGCCCCAGACGCGGCTGGCTCACCAGCAGGTCTCCGGCCTCGGTGAGCCGCAGTACGCGCGCCTCGGGCACGGCATCGGCGTAGAGGCCGATCTGCCAGCCTGCGGGCACGCTCAGGTGCTGCTTCACCGTGGCAGTCTCGGCGCGCGGGCCGGGCGATCCGCTCACGGAGTTCCAGATCATTTTCCAGCTGGTGATCTCGACATCGCGCGTCAGCAGGGCCACCGTCCCGGCGATGCCCGCGAGGGTGCCGCATGTGAGCAGCAGGACTGTCTTGAGACGTGGCATCGTCATACCTCTTGATGCATGTGCCGCGGTATCACGCGGGCATTGATGTGCTGTCACGGGAGCGCCCGGGACCCTTTGCTATAGTACCGGCGCCCACTCCACAGAGAAGCAGAAGATGGTCACGGCAAGCCGAAACGAACTCCTCTTCCTGCTCGTGGTGACAGTGCTCGCGCTGCTCGCAGCCGCCTGGAAACCCTACGATCTCGCCACGTATTTCCTCGAAGTGTTTCCGGTGCTGATCGCCATTCCCCTGCTGTGGGTGACGCGGGATAACTTCCCGCTCACGCGCCTCGTGTACTGGCTGATCACCGTTCACGCGCTGATTCTGATCCTCGGAGGGCACTACACCTACGCCCGCGTGCCGATCGGGGATTGGGTACGCGAGGCGCTCGATCTGGTGCGCAACCCCTATGACCGGCTCGGGCACCTGGCGCAGGGTTTCATTCCGGCGATGATCGCCCGCGAAATCCTGCTCCGCCGCTCGCCGCTGGTGCGCGGCAAGTGGCTCTTCTACATCGTCACCTGCATCTGCATGTCGGTGAGCGTGATCTACGAATTCATCGAGTGGCTGACAGCTGTGCTGGCGGGTGGCGGTGCGATCGAGTTCCTGGGCACCCAGGGCGATGTGTGGGACACGCATTGGGACATGCTGCTCTGCACCTGTGGGGCCATTACCGCGCAGGTGATGCTGGCGGGGGTGCAGGACAGGCAGTTGGGGGCCGATCTCAAGGCGCGAGGCTGATTACGACGTCGGACTGCGGAACCTTTTCGGACTGGCTGTCGTGTCTCAGTGTGCTTGTCGGGCATTCGGGAACTGAGGGGAGCGCGTCATGGCAACGATAGTGGGCATTTCCGGTGATCAGCCTCGCCGGGGTTCGATCGGATTCTTCCCGAGCTGGCGACAGCTTTTTGCGGCGACAATCCTGTCGGCTGCGGCGTTTTCGACCTGTGCTGCCGAGCCCGCCGGGGAACCTACGCTGCAGGCCTTCGGCTCCTGCGCCAGTTTCACCACCTACATGCGCGATCACGCGCGGCAGACGCTCGGGCCGTGGGGGCTTTCCGGTAGCGCGGGGTTCCCCTACCGCAACGTCGGCGTGCCGGTCGTCCTTGCCGACATGGCTGCCGGATCCGTTGCCAGCACGCCGGCATTCTCCGGGACCAACGTGCAGGAAGACGGTGTCGACGAGCCTGACATGGTCAAGACCGACGGCCGTACGGTCTTCGCACTGGTTCAGGGCAGGCTGCACGCCGTAGACGTGCGCGGACCCAAGCCGCGACTGTCGGGGTCTCTTGATGTTGGTGGTGGGTGGGGGCAGCAACTGATCCTCCACCGCGGCAGGCTTGTGGTGCTTGCCAGCGGCTGGAACGGCGCGAAGGTCGCTCCCGACGCCTTGCCCGGCAGGCCAGGCATTGCACCGTGGCGCGGCGAGCAACGGACCACGCTCACCGAAATAGATGTGAGCAATCCCTCCGCCATGCGCGTGCGGGAGGTGTTCACGGTTGCGGGTCAGTACCTGAGCGCCCGTCGGGTTGACGCGACGCTGCGCGTGGTCATCCGCGGCGAGGTGCGTGGTCCGGAGCTCCAGTACCCCACCGGCACCTCGGGTTGGGAGCGCGCGCGCGCGGTCTGGTACAACCGGTGGGCCCTCGACAACTCCCGCAGCAGCGACTGGATTCCCACCTACACCCGGCACAGCCTGCGCAGTGGCCGTAGCGCGGTGCGTCCGCTCTCGCGCTGCACTGAGACCTATGCCCCGACGGAGTTCGCTGGCCTTGGCAACATCACGGTGCTTACGTTCGAACTCGGACGTGGCCTTGCGCCCGTGGATACGGATGCGATCCTGAGTGATGGCGACACGGTCTATGCCTCGGCACACAGTCTGTATGTGGCGACGCGTACGTGGCAGGACCCTTCGGAGACAGCTGACCCTGCGGCGCCCCCCTCGTCGTGGGTGAACACCCAGGTGCACCGTTTCGATACGAGCCTTCCGGGGCAGACCAGGTACGTCTCCAGCGGCGACGTCGAGGGCTACCTCCTCGGCCAGTGGTCGATGTCGGAACACGAAGGCGATCTGCGCGTGGTCTCGACGGACGAGCCGCCCTGGTGGGGATCTGCCGGAGGACAGAGCCAGACCCGCGTTACGGTTCTTCGCGAGCAGGAGGGCAGGCTCGCCGCGGTAGGCGCGGTCGACGGGCTCGGGCTGGGCGAACGCGTTTACGCCGTGCGTTTCATCGGGCCGCTTGGCTATGTGGTGACGTTCCGTCAGGTCGATCCCCTCTACGTGATCGATGCTTCTGAACCCACCGCGCCACGGGTGCGCGGTGAACTGAAGATCCCGGGTTACTCGGCATACCTCCACCCCGTGGGTGAGGGTCTGCTGCTGGGCATCGGCCGCAGTGCAACGCCCGAGGGGCGGGTGCTGGGCGTGCAGGCATCACTCTTCGACGTGAGCAACCCGGACCAGCCTCTGGCGTTGCAGCAACTCGATCTCGGTAACGGTTGGACCGAGAGCGAGTTCAACCATCACGCCTTCCTGTACTGGCCAGCCACGCGCCAGGCCCTGGTGCCCGTCGAATCCTGGGTCGCGGATCTCTCGACTGGCCGCTACGTCTACGACGCCGCTGCCGTGGGGATCAAAGTGGGCACCTCGGACCTTCAGGAAAACGGCCGCGTCAGGCACGAGATTCAGGTTGACGACGCTGAACAGCCCGTACGCCAGGAGGCAGTGCGGCGTACTCTCGTCGTGGGTGAGACCCTTTACAGTCTGTCTGACTCGGGACTCAAGGCGAGCTCATTGGACACGCTGGAAGTTCTGGGCTGGCTGGGTTTCGCGCCCTCGCCCGCAGGCCCCTGACGCGATTGGCGCACCGGTACGCTCAGCCCGTGGTTCAGCTTCCGCTCATGGCCGCGGCAAGCGTCACGGTAGTCTGCGGCCCCAGTAGTGTCTGGCGCAGCGTGCCATCCGGCCCGATCACGTAGGTGGAGGGCAGCACCTGCGGTTTCTCGAAGCCGAAGCGTGTTGCCGCATCACCCTCGAAGAGCGCGGTCTCGATGCCCAGTGCCTTCGCCTGCTCCTGCAGGGCAGTGCCCGAGACGCCATCGAAGTTCACCATCACCACGCGCGCCTTGCCGGCCTGCTCGCGGTGGAAAGCATTCAGTTCCGGGATTTCCTCGGTGCAGGGCTTGCACCATTCGGCCCAGTAGTTGACGAAGAGCCACTCGCCATCGGGCTGTGCCAGAGGGTCGGCGTTTTCGCGTGCACATCCGGCCGCAAGCACAGCACAGGCGAACATCAGTGCGCTGGCGCGCAGCAGGGTGGGCATGGCGAAACTCATGTGCGCTCCGGTGGCTGGAAAAGACTGGCGATATCACTGCCCAGGGTTTCGTGCAGGGCATGCTCCGCGCTGCCAAGGCGCTCCGCGGCATCCGCGAGCCAGGCCGAGGCTGCGTCCGGGTCTTGCACGCTGAAGGCGCTCGGCCAGCCGAAGAGTCCTGCGATGCGCCAGAGGGGCACCTGGGCAGCGTCGGTTCCCAGTACGTATTCGCCTTGCGGGGTGGATCGCAGTAGACCTGACTCGAGGAGCCTGCGACGCAGGGACTCCCAGTGCTCGGGGTGGAGCCGGTAGCGGCCCGCGAGTGCTCGGGGCGCGAGGATGTCGTGATCCCCGAGCAGCATGCCCGCTTGGTGAGCACGGTGCGCGCGCTCGAGCACGGCGAGTGCGGCCAGAGCATCCGGCAATACCTCGGTGCGGTTGCTCTGCCAGTGCGAGAGCGCGTAGACGAACTCGGCACCCACCAGCAGCAGCAACCAGCTGAGATAGAGCCACAGCAGGAAGAGGGGCAGGGCGGCGAAGGCACCGTACACGAGCCCGTAGCTGCCTTTGGCTACGGCCCAGGCGAAAACGCTCTTGCCTGCGTCGAACACCAGCGTTGTCAGCAGCCCGCCGATGGCGCCGTGCAGCAGCGAGACCCTGCGGTTGGGCACGGCCACGTAGAGCAGCGTGAACGCGATGAAGGTGAAGAGGCTCGGCAGGATCCCCGCGAGGGCCATCTGCAACATCGGCAAGTCCCGCAGGGCTTTTGGTGGGCCGAGGGGAAAGAGGTAGGTGCCGGCGAGCAAGGCGCCGCCGGCCAGCAGCGGGCCGAGGCTGAGGATGGCCCAGTAGAGCACGAAGCGCATCACGCCCTTGCGCCCCTGCCGCACCCGCCAGATGCGGTTGAAGCTGTCTTCGATGTTGCGGAGCATGAGCCACGCCGACACGAACAGGATCAGGGTGCCGGGCAGGGTGAGCGAGCGCGCGTGGTCGGTGAACTCGGCGAGGTAGCGTTGTATTTCTTCGCCGCTGGCTGGCACGAAGTGGATGAAGACCAACTCTTGCAGTTTGGTGCCAAGCACCCGGAATTCGGGCGCGAGCGAGAGCACGGTATAGAACACCGTGAACATGGGCACCAGAGAGAAGAGCGTGACCCAGGTGAGGCCTGCCGCGCTCGCCTCGCAGCGGTCTTCGTCGACCCGCGTGTACAGGAAGCAGACGAAGCCCCAGGCATCGGCAAAGAGCTGTCGCAGGCGAGGGTGGAGCATGCAGGTGCTGGGCTATACTCGGGTCCCGCATTAAATCAGAAGCCTGCGCAACCCGTCATGGCAGATCCCTACGTGCTGGTGCTGTTCTACAGCCGCCATGGCGCTACCGCGCGGTTGGCAGACGAGGTCTGCGCGGGCGTCGACAGCGTGAGTGGCATCCACGCGCGGCTGCGCACCGTACCTCCGGTCTCAGCCATCTGCGAGGCCACGGCACCCGAGGTGCCCGACACCGGCCCGCCCTACTGCGAGGAAGACGATCTGCGTGACTGCGCCGGCCTTGTCATTGGCAGCCCCACGCGTTTCGGCAACATGGCCGCGCCGCTCAAGTACTTCATCGACGGCACCTCCGGGCTCTGGATGAGCGGTGCGCTGGTCGATCGCCCTGCCGCCGCCTTCACCTCCACTGCCAGCCTGCACGGCGGGCAGGAGGCCACACTCCTCTCGATGATGTTGCCGCTGCTGCACCACGGCATGGTCTTCTGCGGCTTGCCCTACGGTGAGCCGGGGCTCACCACGACCGTTGCCGGCGGCACGCCCTATGGCGCCTCGCACTGGTCCGGGCAGCAAGGCAACCGCGCGCCGGATGCGATCGAGCTCGGGCTCGCGCGTGCGCTGGGGCGCAGGCTCGGGCGGCTCTCGCTCGCGCTGCTCGCGGGGCGTGGCGCATGAGCCCGCAAGCGCTGCTCGCGCGCCGCGTCGCGCTGTGGTCGCTCGCGGCGATGATTCTCCTGCTCAGCGCGAACATTTTCGGCATCACGCGCCTCGAGCTGCAGAGCCGTGCCGTGCTCTGGGCGATCAGCACGCTGCCGCTGCTGCTGTTCCTGCCCGGGCTCCTGCGCGGCGCGTGGAAGAGCTACGCGTGGATGTGCTTCGCGCTGATGGTCTATTTCCAGGTCTTCGTCACCGAGATCTTCCGCAAGCCGGATGACCTGATCACCATCGGCTTGCTCGCCAGCCTGCTGCTGCTTTTCTGCGCAGCGATGGTCTTCGTCCGTTTGCGCCGGAAGGAACTCGCCGGCTCCGGCGCCTGATACAGGGAACGCATCCATGCCTGATCCCATCGATTCCTCACGCGAGGGCGGCCCCGGCCTCTTGCGGCGCATTTTCGGCGGCCTCTGGGGCGCCGTGACCTGGGTGCGTATCGCGCTCGCGAACATCGTGTTCATTGTGTTTGCGCTGCTGATCTTCGGGGCGCTCTCGCACGACAGCCTGCCGCAGCTGCCCGAGCGTGGCGCGCTGGTGCTGAATCCCTCGGGCGACATCGTCGAGCAACTCGACTTCGTCGATCCCGTCGCGCAGTTACTGGACGGTGCAGACCATCCCCCACCGCAGACGCTGCTCGCCGATGTGCTCGATGCCATCCATCACGCGACCGAGGACAAGCGCATCGAGGCCATCGTGCTCGCCACGGATGCGCTCTCGGGCGCCGGCATCACCAAGACGCGCGACATCGCCACGGCGCTGGAGGCCTTCCGCGCCACGGGCCGCAAGGTGATCGCGGTGGGTGATGCCTACTCGCAAGACCAGTACCTCCTCGCCGTGCAGGCAGACGAGATCTGGATGCATCCCATGGGCTTCGTCGAACTCACTGGCTACGGCGGTTACCAGAGTTACTTCCGCGGCCTTTTCGACAAGCTGAAGATCGATGTGCATGTGTTCCGCTCGGGCACCTTCAAGTCTGCCTTCGAGCCGCTGGAGCGCAGCGATATGTCCGAGGCCTCGCGCCTCGAGACAGGAGAACTGCTGCAGGAAATCTGGAGCGCGGCCACCGGCATGATGACGCAGCGTCGGCAGCTGCCGCCCGAGTCGGTGGACCATTACGCGAACTCGCTGGGCGAGATCCTTGGCCGGCACAAAGGTGATGCGGCCGCCGCTGCCATGGAGCACGGTCTGATCGATGCCATCAAGAGTCGCACCGAGATGGACGAAGCGTTGGCCGAGCTCGTGGGCACAGACGACGACGGGCGCTTCACGCGCACGGGCTTCCGCGAGTATCTCCGCGCGGTGCGCCCGCTCGGCATCGGGGATGGCGCAGACAAACCGGTGGTGGGTCTGATCGTCGCGAGCGGCACCATCCTGGACGGTGAGCAACCCCCGGGCAGCATCGGCGGCGACACGCTGGCAGAACAGGTGCGCGATGCCGCTGACGACGATGACATCAAGGCGCTGGTGCTGCGCATCGATTCGCCCGGCGGCAGCGGCTTTGCCTCCGAGGTGGTGCGGGAGGCCCTGCTCGAGTTCAAGCAGACGGGCAAGCCGCTGGTGGCCTCGATGAGCAGCGTTGCGGCCTCGGGCGGGTACTGGATCGCCGCGCCCGCAGACGAGATCTGGGCCGCGCCCACCACCATCACCGGTTCCATCGGCGTGCTGAGCGCCTTCCCGAGTGTCTCGCGCGCACTGGGCGAGATTGGCATCACCACCGATGGCCTGGGCACCACGGCCATCGCGGGCGGACCCGATCCCACGCGACCGCTCACGCCGCAGTGGGAGCAGATCCTCAGCCTGTCCAATGCCAATGCCTATCAGCGTTTTCTCTCGATCGTCTCGGAAGGGCGGGAGATGCCCGTCGAGAAGGTCGCGGGCATTGCCGAGGGCCGCGTGTGGAGCGGCACGCGCGCGCTGGAAAACGGCCTGATCGACAAACTGGGCAGCCTCGATGATGCGCTGAAGTCCGCCGCAGCGCTGGCCAAGCTCGATGATTACGACACGCGCACCCTCGATCCGCCCGCCGACTGGCGCCAGGAGTTGATGCGTGCGCTCACCGGGAGCCAGACGACGCTGCTGCGCCAACTGGCTGCGGTCTTCGGCGTCGGACGCGTGCAGGAAGATCCGCTGCTGCGGCTGCTGCAGTCCGCAGACCCCATGGCGCCCTACGCCCTCTGTTCCGCCTGCGTGGCGCCCTGAGGCCTGCGACTGCGCGCGCTGTGTCTGGTTTTTGCCGCCCTGCTCACGGGCGGCTGCCAGGGCACCGCGTATCTGGGGCAGGCGGCGATCGGGCAGGCGCGGCTGCTTGCGGCGCGCGAGCCTCTGGATCGCGTCATCGCTGATACCTCCCGTCCGCAACCCCTGCGTGAACGGCTCGCGCTGGTGCGCGAACTGCGTGCCTTTGCGCAGCACGAACTCGCGATGCCGGAAGTGCAGGGCTTCGACAGCTACGTGGCTACCGGACGGCGCAGCGTCGTGTGGAACGTGGTGGCGGCGCCGGCGTTTTCGGTGGAGCCGCTGCGCTGGTGCTTTCCCGTGGCGGGCTGTGTGAGTTACCGGGGGTATTTCTCGCGCGCTGCTGCGCAGCGGTTTGCGCATGCTCTTGCGCGGCGCGGCATCGACACCTACGTCTACGGCGTCAGCGCCTATTCCACGCTCGGCTGGTTTCGCGATCCGGTGCTCGACACCTGGGTTTCGCGAAGCGATGTAGCGGTCGCGGCGCTGGTGTTCCACGAATTCGCGCACCAGATCGCCTGGTCCACCGAAGACACGGGTTTCTCCGAGGCCTATGCGCAGGTGGTGGAACGAGAAGGCGTGCGGCGCTGGCTTCTC
>CAIXOY010000043.1 GCA_903921135.1 uncultured Gammaproteobacteria bacterium | reverse complement strand
TGTACTTCTCGATGTCGTTCCAGTCGTCCGCGCCAAGGGTCTTGTTGTCGATCCAGCCCGGGCTGTCGTCCCGCACCGCACTGACGCGCAAGCCGAGTTTTCCCTCGATGATCGGCACGTTGATCATGCCGCGCACTCGGAACGCGTCGTCGCCGCCTTTCACCGTATCCCCGCCAAGGCCCACGTCACCCTCGAAGCGTTCGAGGTTCGGCTTGTTGGTCACGTACTTGACCAGTCCGCCCTCGGCGGTCGCGCCGTAGAGGGTCCCCTGGGGACCTCGCAGGACCTCGACACGCTGCAGGTCATAGGTGTCGACGTTCGCACCGAAGACGGCGCCATTGCTCTGTGCACCAGTCATCGAGAAGGGGATGTCATCGATCACGGTCGCAACAGTCGCACCGACGCTGCCGAAGTTCGCGCCGCGGAGCACGAGGCGGATCTGGCTGGGGTTGGATACCTCGAGCGACAGGCCGGGCACCTGCGCGGCCCAACCGAGGACTCCGGTCTCGTTGCGGCGGACCAGATCCGCGCCAGAAACGGCGCTGATGCCCATCGCAACGTCTTTCAACATTTCCTCGCGTTTCGTGGCGGTGACGACGAACTCCTCGATGGAATTCGGATCGGCCGCGTGGACGCTGCCCGTGGTGGCGACGGCGAGTGCGATGGCGGATGCGATGGTGAGGCGACGGTAAGCCATATCAGATGCTCCCCTTGTTGCGTGAAGGATCACGGCTGGAAGTTACGCCGGGGGCTGGCGACGTTGCGAGGCCAGGACGAGTGTCCTTGACCCGAAACGCGCTTCACTATCGGCGCGCCGTTATTCTGAGAACGAGAGTATCGTTGCGTATCCGGAACTGTCAACGCTGAAATGCGTCGCGCGCCGCAATGTGTCGATCACGCGATTTCCACGCAGAGGGACTCTGGGGTACGCTTCCTACCATGCCCACGAAATCAAAACCCCGCTCGCGCCGGGCAAAGCGCACTGCGCCCCCTCGCCCGGTCGTCAAGACACCGGTTGCTGCGGCAGAGGGAGAGTCTCCGAACCTCGGCGCGTGTCTTCGCCGGCTGCGCTTCGAGCGCCGACTGTCGATCGCGGACGTCTCGGTGGCGACCGGCATCGCGAAGTCCACGCTCTCGCGCGTCGAAAACGACCAACTCTCGCTCACTTACGCGAAGCTGCTCCAGCTCTGCCGCGGCCTGCAGATCGATCTCGCGGAGCTGTTCTCCCACGACCGCAGCGCAGACGCACCGAGCCCGACGGGACGGCGCACCCACACGCCGCCCGGCGCGGGCCACCACGTCCTGGTCGGCAAGCTCGAATACAACTACGTGTGCACCGAGCTCGCCGGCAAGAAGATGACGCCGATGCTCGGGCGCATCGTGGCCCGCTCGCTCGAGGAGGCGAATGGCCTGTGGACTCACGACGGTGAGGAGTTCACTTACGTCGTCAGCGGGCGTCTCCAGTTGCATACCGAATTCTACGAACCGCTCATCGTGGAGAAAGGCGGCTCCGTGTATTTCGACAGCACGATGGGCCATGCCTACGTGTCGATCGGCGACGAGCCGCTCGAGATTTTGTGCGTAGCCTCGACGCCCGACCCCCTGCGGGGGACGGCGGAGGCGGCTGCACACCACGGCGCGCAGGCCGCGGCCCCCGCCCCCGCCGCTCAAGGACGACGTCTGAAATCCAGATCCTCGAAGTCGTAACTGAAGTCCGTCAGATCGGATACTGCCTGCATTCGAAAACCGGTCACCTTGCCGGTGAAGTCCTGTTCGAAACGCACATAGGCATCCGCCTCCATGGTGCGATCCGTCCAGCGCGCGATGAACAGCCCCGGGGCCACGGGCTCCAGCGGCCCTGTCAGGCCTTCCGTGCGCGAGATCCTGATGACAAGGCCTTTCCCCTCGCGCACGATGCTCGCCTCGCCACGCCACGCGTCGACGTAACGACCGACCACGGCATCGAGGCTCGCGGGGTCGACGGTCTGCCGGGGGCGTGCCGGCGCACGCGCGGCGGAAGTGGCCCTGAGCTCCGCCTCGCGGGCCTTCAGCTTTCCCTGCACGAGAGCGAGCCAGTCTCGCGCAGGCGCACCCGCGTAGGCGTCCAGTATCGGCAGCGCGATCGCGGGCAGCGCACCGGGCTCCATCTGGTTGGTGAGCACGATCACGCCGACACCGAGCTCCGGCAGCATGCCGACATGCGTCACCATCCCCGGCAAGCCACCGTTGTGCGAGACACGCAGGTAACCCTGGTAGTCCTCGAGAACCCAGCCGAACCCATACGCGGTGAAATGCGTGCGCGTAAGTCGCTGCAAGGGATCACTGACGGGGATGAAGGTCTGCGGGCGCCACATCTCCTCGCTCTGCTCTTTACTGAAGAGCCTCGCACCCGAGGCGTCTGGCAGCGCACCGTTCGCGAGTTGGGTCTCTACCCAGCGCGCGATGCCGTTCACGCTGCAGACGATGCTGCCAGCAGGGTTCACCGCCTCGACATCGAGCAGCGGCACTTCTCTTGGTTTCCCGTCTGTGATCACGTGCGGGGACGCACGATTGGTGCCCGACGAACGCGCGGGGCTGACCGCACAGCCGTCCATCCCCAGCGGCCCGAGAATGCGCTCTCCGACAAAGTCCTCCCAGCTCTTGCCGGTGACCGCGGGGACGATCTCACCCGCGACCGCATACAGGAGGTTGTCGTAGGCAAATTCAGCACGGAAGCTGGATACCGGCTTCAGATGCCGGAGCCCGCGGATCATCTCGGCACGGGAGAAGTCTGTTTGCGGTACGAACATCAGATCGCCGGCGCCGGTGTTGAGTCCGCTGCGATGGGTGAGCAGATCGCGGATGGTGAACTCGCGCGTGACCCACGGATCCCACATCCGGAAATCCGGCAGGTGATCGATCACGCGGTCATCCCAGCTGAGCTTGCCCTCGTCGACCAGCAGTGCCAAGGCTGCCGCAGTGAACGCTTTGGTGTTGGAGCCGATGCCAAACAGCGAGTCCGCATCGACACGCTCGGCGCCGCTCCTGGCGCGCACGCCGAAGCCCTTCGCATAGACAAGTTGCCCGCCCGCCACGACGCCGACTGCTATGCCCGGGATCGGGTAAGCGGCCATCGTGCGCTCGACCAGAGTGTCGATCTGCGCGGGGGTGAGTCCTTCGCGAGAGGGCTCGGAAGGGGCAGCCGCGGAAGCTGCAAGCACCAGTCCCCACGCCAACACGCAACCCAGGCCAGACGCAACTCGCCGCCACACCGCGGTTTGCATGTTGCGATACATCAGGCAGCCGCGAGCGCTGCACGCACGGCGGCATCGCGAACCGCCTGGATTCGCTCGCGTTTCGCCGGGGTGTCGAGGCCATCGGTGTTGACCAATGCGGCGACCGTAACCCGCTGCGGCCAAAAGCTGCGGAAATGGCTGATGAAACCGTTGATGCCACCGTCGTGCTCAACATAGCCGCGGCCGTCGAACTCACCGAAGAAGAGCCCGAAGCCGTACTTCATCGGCAGCACTGGCGCATCCTTGGGCGCATCCGGCCGCGGCGGATCGTCCGGCAGTTTCCCGTTGGCAAGAAGCGCGGGCGTGAGCATCACCCGCAATGTCCCGGGCTTGACGATGCGACCGCCGAGCAGCGCGGCGTGCCAGCGGCAGAGGTCGGTCGCGGTCGAGCGCATCGCTCCGGCGGCTCCCGGAAAGGTCATGGAGATGTGCGATGCGTTTCGGATCTCGCCCGGCCTCGCGGGATCCAGCGTATAGCCGCTCGCGCGGTGAGGTACCACTTCCCCCGAGTCGTCTACCGCCGTTTGCGCCATGCCCGCCCGATCGAACAGGCGGCGCTTCAGGAAGGCACCATAGGGCTCACCTGACACCACCTGCACAACAAGACCGAGCAGCACATACGCCGTGTTCGAGTACGCCCAGGCCGTACCCGGATCGCTTTTGAAGAGCGGGGCGGTCTCCGACGCCATGTAGGCAAGCAGCTCCGCGTCGCCATAGTCCCGGCGCGCGGCGCTGAGGAACCGCGTTGGCGGCGTGGTCTCGGTGTAACTTCCGAGACCGGAGGTGTGCGTGATCATCTGCCGCAAGGTGATGTCCCCCGCGCGCGGGAAGAGCGGCAGGAAGCGAGAGAGCCGGTCGTCGAAGTCCAGCTTGCCCTCTTCCTGCAGCAGCGCGATCGCGGTCGCGATGAACTGCTTGCTCACCGAACCCACCCGGAACACGGATTCCGGCACCACCGGTGTGTCCGTCTCGAGGTTTGCTCTGCCGTAGCCTCTCGCATGCAGGATTGCGCCATCGCGCATCACTGCAAGCGACAGGCCCGGCACGATGTGCTCGGTGATCAGCGCGTCGGCGAGCACATCGACCTCGGGCATGGTACTCGCCGATACCGCGGCACGTGGTGCCGCAGCGGCAGGCAAGACTGCGGTGGCAGCCGTAGCGCCCAGCGCCAGACCCAGCACCTGGCGGCGGCCCATTAGTGGGGGAGCAGACGGTGTTGTGTGGGACATGAGAGTTCAACTCCTCCGCAGTGGAAGTGCGCAATGGCCGAGCGAGGCAAGCACTCAGCTGGAGAATCGACGCCGGATCTCAGCGACAATCGCTCCAGTGCCGTCGATCAGCGGATCGACACAGGGAACACCGGACTCCTCTGCGTAGCGCGCGAGCAGCCTGGCTCGTTCGCCGGCGGGTATCTTCGAGGTATTCAGCGACACGCCGACGCAGCGGATGCCGGGATTGGTGAGCCGGCCGATCAACACCGTGCGTTCGATCACATCCGCAACGCCAGGCAGGGCGAAGTCCGGCCAGCTCATGATGTGCGTGCGAAGCGGGTCGTGACACACGACGAAGGCATCGGGCTGTGAGCCCACAAGCAGACCAACGGTGACCTGCAGGTAGCCCGGATGGAACAGCCCGCCCTGCCCCTCGATCACGTCCCAGTGGTGCGCCGGTGCGTCCGGCGATAGCACTTCAGCTGCGCCGGTGACGAAGTCCGAGACCACTGCATCGATAGGAACGCCACGACCCGCGATCATGATGCCCGTCTGGCCGGTGGCGCGGAACGTGGCGTCGACGCCAGCACGGTTGAGGTCTGCGGTGAGTTGGAGCGCGGTGTATTTCTTGCCGCAAGCGCAGTCCGTGCCCACGGTCAGCACGCGGCGGCCGGTACGCTTGCGCCCGGTACCAACCGGCAAGCCCGGCGGAGGCACACGCACGTCGATGAGGCGCGCTCCGCCCTCGGCCGCCGCCTCCGCGAGCCCGGGCAATGCAGCGAGCCGCCCGTGCATGCCCGCGACGATGTCGAGCCCGGCGCGCGCTGCCTCGCAGAGCGCGGGTACCCATCCTGCGGGTACGACGCCACCCACGGCGGCAGAGCCGATAATCAGCGAGCGGGCACCCGCTGCCCTGGCTGCCGCGGCAGTGACGTCGGGCACGCCCGCATCAAAGGTTGAAGAAGAGAGTCGCATCTGGCCGACGCACTCGCCCGGACGCCACTGGATGAGGCCCACACCGGTCTTGGCGTAGGTCTCGGCGGTGATGTCTCCCAGGAATACGACGAAGGGAGTAGCAAACTCGATGACGGAGACGGGCGATTGGGACATGCTTGCCATGACATCGTGACGCGACTTTTTATCGCGGGAAGTTAGCAGAGTTGCGTAAAGGCAGTATAGTTGCGTAACCGGAACTGTCAAAGGCAGCGAGCATGATGCTGTCGCATCGTGGTGACAGTCAGGTCTCATCTTTCACATCGGAGACACCGATGCCAAAACTTCCCGGAAAACCGCTCATTCTCGCTCTGATGCTCTGCGCCGCATCGGTGCTCGCCCAGTCGACCGCACCCACCGAACCGCCCGCCTTGCCCGAGACAGGCCCATCGGCCGAGACTCCTGCTCCGGCCGAATCTGCCACACCGCCTGCTCCGGAAACGCAGGGCGCCAGCCTGTCTGGCGCACCCACACTGAGCGCCGCAGACGCCGAGGCGTGGCTCGATGGATTCATGCCCTACGCCATCGCAAGGGGCGATGTCGCAGGCGCGGTCGTCACCGTCGTGAAAGACGGACAGATACTGGTCGCCAAAGGCTACGGTTACGCTGACGTCGAGAAAAAAACCCCCGTTGACCCGGCGACGACGATGTTCCGCCCGGGCTCCGTATCGAAGCTGGTGACATGGACCGCCGTGATGCAACAGGTCGAGGCCGGCAAGCTCGACCTCGATACCGATGTGAACACCTACCTCGACTTCAGACTCCCGGAGCGCGATGACGGTCCGATTACGCTGCGTCACATCCTGACGCACACGGCCGGCTTCGAAGAACAGGTGAAGGGACTCATTACCGACGATTCCGCTCCTGCCATGTCGCTGGCCGAATACGCGCGCGACTACCCGCCGATCCGCATCTTCAAGGCCGGCACCACACCCGCGTACTCGAACTACGCGACCGCACTGGCGGGCCATCTCGTGGAGCGCGCGTCAGGTCAGAGCTTCGACGACTACGTCGACCAACACATCTTCAGCCCGCTCGGCATGCGGCACTCGACCTTCCGCCAGCCGCTGCCCAAAAACCTCGAACCGGATATGTCGAAGGGATACAAGCAGGCCTCACTTCCACCCGAGCCCTTCGAGATCGTCAACGCCGCGCCAGCCGGCAGTCTCTCGGCCAGCGGCATCGATATGTCGCGCTTTATGCTCGCGCACCTGAACGACGGAGAGTTGGACGGCCAGCGAATCCTGTCCGCCACGACGGCCGCGATGATGCACGGGACACCGACCGACATGATCCCGCCGCTGAACCGCATGGTGCTCGGTTTCTACGAGCAGAACTACAACGGTCACCGCGTCATCAGCCACGGCGGAGACACGATGTACATGCACAGCTACCTGCACCTGCTGCCGGATGACAAGGTGGGTCTTTTCGTCTCGGTGAACAGCGCAGGCAAGGAAGGGGCGTCGTCATCGATCCGGGGTCAGTTGTTCACGCAGTTCCTCGACCGCTACTTCCCGGCCACGACGCCGCCGGCGCCGACCACCGCGACAGCGAAGGATCACGCGCAGCAGGTTGCCGGCGTCTACGAGGTGTCGCGCCGTCCGCAGAACTCGTTCCTCGCAGTGCTCGGACTGCTGCAGCCCACCCGAATCGTGGCGAACGAAGACGACACCATCAGCATCGGCATGCTGCTCGATGATGCTGGCGCGGCACCGCGTCGCTTCCGGGAAATCGCACCCTGGGTCTGGCAGGACGATGCGTCGGGGTGGCGGATCGCCGCGAAGATGGACGGCGATCGCGTACTGCGCTTCAGCCACGACGAGTTCTCGCCGTTCATGGTGTTCGAGCCCTACCCCATGTTCCGTTCACCGATGTGGCTGGGGCCCGCGGCCGCAGTGGCGCTTGCGGCAACACTGCTCACCGTACTGTTCTGGCCGATCGGCGCGATCGTACGCTGGCGCCTGGGAGCCTCACTGCGCCTCTCCGCCAAGGGGCAGGCTGCGCACCGGCAGACGCGTCTCGGGTCCCTGTTGTCGGGCGGCATGACGGCTGCCTGGCTCGTCGTCGGGGCGATCGGTTTTGCGGGCCACCTGTTCGTGGCCTCTTTCGACAAGTGGCTGTACCTGATGTATGCGGCCTCGGTGGTGGCCTATCTCGGCGGTGCCGTGTTGCTTGTCAGGGGCGGCTTGAAAACCTTTTCGGCAGGAAGACCGTGGTACTCGAAGCTCTGGGCGCTCGTGCTTGCGCTGTCGGGGCTGGTGCTGCTGTACACCGCGTTGGTCGGAAATCTGATGTCCTTCCAGACGCATTACTGAGGCCCGCATCATGCCAATGCCCACGAACCGCCGTCTGTCGGCCTTCACCACCCGTACCGCACTTACCGCCGCCTTCGTGGCGGCCTTGGGCGCCGCAGCATCGGCTGTAGGCGCTCCTCAATACGACGTTGTGATCCGCCACGGCACGATATACGACGGCACTGGCGGGACGCCGATGCAGGGCGATGTCGCGATCCAGGGCGACCGCATCGTCTACGTCGGACCGGCCGCCCCCGGTAAAGGGAAGGACGAGTTCGATGCCAGAGGCATGGCAGTCGCCCCCGGTTTCATCAACATGCTTGCGCACCCCGAGGAGTCGCTGCTAGTCGACGGGCGCGCACTTTCGGACCTGCGTCAGGGCGTGACGCTAGAGGTCATGGGCGAAATCTCGATGGGGCCGCTGAACGACCGGATGAAAGGCGAGTTGCGTGCGCGGCAGGTCGATGTGAGCTACGAGGTCAACTGGACAACGCTCGGCGACTATCTCGATGTCCTCGCGAAAAGGGGTATCGCCCCGAACATCGCCTCCTTCGTGAGCGCAGGCACGGTACGCCAGCATGTGCTGGGGGATGACGACGTGCAGCCCGATGCAGGGCAACTCGCCGAGATGCGCAACCTGGTGAAACAGGCCATGGAAGAAGGCGCGCTCGGGCTGACGACCGCGCTGATCTACGCGCCGTTCACCTATGCGAAAACCGAAGAACTGGTAGCTCTCGCCACCGAATCCGGCCGCTGCGGAGGCATGTACATCGCACACATGCGCAGCGAGGGCGACCGTCTGCTCGAAGCCATAGACGAGACGATCGCGATCGCAGAAGGCTCGGGTGCGCCTGCCGAGATCTACCACCTGAAGATCGCCGGCCGGAAGAACTGGGGCAAGCTCGACGCCGTGATCGCGCGCATAGAGGCGGCACGCGTCAAGGGCACCCGCATCACCGCCGACATGTACACCTATCCCGCAGGCGCGACAGGCCTGGACGCTGCGATGCCGCCCTGGGTGCAGGAGGGCGGTCTCGAGAATTGGATCGAGCGCCTGAAGGATCCCGTGATCCGCGCCCGTGTGGCAGCCGAGATGCGCGATGCGAACGCGCCGTGGGAAAACCTCGGGCAGGCGGCGGGCCCCGAGGGCATGCTGCTGCTGCAGTTCAAGAACCCCGCGCTGAAGCCGCTCGCCGGCAAAACGCTCGCGGAAGTGGCGAAGCTCCGCGGGCAGACGCACGAGGAGACGATGATGTCGCTTGTCGTCGAGGACGGCACGCGCGTGGGCGTCGCCTATTTCCTGATGTCAGAGGACAACATCCGTCGCCAGGTCGCGCTGCCGTGGTTGAGCTTCGGCTCGGATGCGGAGGGCGCGGCGCCGGAGGGCGTGTTCCTGAAGTCATCCACCCATCCGCG
>CAIXOY010000042.1 GCA_903921135.1 uncultured Gammaproteobacteria bacterium | reverse complement strand
CTGGAGGCGGGCGAGAGGAAATTCGTTGCGAGCAAACGCATCATCAGACTGGCCGTGTGCCAGCCGCTCGCGATGATACCGCCGAAATGGGAGTCGGCCGCCGCGACGGGGTCGGTGTGGAAGGGCTGCGGATCGAAGCGCCGCGCGAACTCGAGCACCTCCTGTTCCTGCACCTCGATGCTGCCGATATCGAACACGGCCCCGGCCGGGTAGTCCTCGAACCATCGCTCGATGCTGCTCTCTGCGGATGACATCTACTTGCCCGCCACTGCATCGTCGAGCCGGGCGTAGCGCAGCACCCACACCATGAGGAGGATCGTCACGATCAGATCACCGAAGCTCGTGTAGTAGAGCCACATTTCCTTCGAGAGCCAGCTCGCAACAGCCCAGTTGGCGAGCGCGGAAACAGCTCCCAGAAGCGCCATGCCCAGCGTGAGCCGGCGCGCGTCGAGCGGCTCCGGCATGTAGCGCAGCAAGCGCGCCCCGAAATACCCGCCACGATTGAAGAGCCCATCGGCCAGCATCAGCAGCGCAATGAAACCGCCGAGGAAGGTTCCCCGCATCTTCACCGCCCAGTCGTCCTGGAAGGCGAGCGCGAAGCCAGCAGACACGAGCAGGGTCAGCACACCGAAGAGCGCGAGACCGCCCAGCAGATCGACCTTCACGAAGCGCTGCGCCACCACCACGCACAGGCCGGCGCCCGCTGTGACGAGTGCGGGCAGCACCAGATGATCGGTCAGGCTGCCGGTGATGAAAAAAAGCGCGCCCAAACCGACATCGACCATGAGCGAATGCTTGTTGCGCTGCCATTGCTGCGCAGGATCATGTGCGTCTGACATGGGAGATCCAAAGAGGAGTGCGAGCGGATTATGTCCCAGACCCACCCCTCGCGGCACCCGCAAACACACCTATGCCCCGCAGGAGCGGGCCATGCCCGCGACTCACGCAAGCGCTCGCTACGCCGCCATCTCCCGCGCCACCAGCCACAACCTGTCCTGCCCCCAGGCCGACACCAGCTCCCGGCCCTGCGCATCCAGCAGCCGGAATGCCGGCACACCCCAGATACCGCAGCCGTACAAACCTTGCCGGTTCTGCTCGAAAAGCGCTTGCCACGCCGTATCACTCCGATGCCCGCAGGCCTCGGCCCACGAAAGCCCCGCCGCTTCCACCACCCGCCGCAGCCCGCGCTCGCCCGCCAGATCCACTCCCTCGCGGAAAGCGGCACGGAGCCCCTCTCCCAGCAACTCCACGCCGCGCCCGCAGGACATCGCCCAAGGCAACATCGCATAGAGGCGGCGCACCGGCTCGCCGATGGGATCACGCGGTCGTCCGGGCGCGATGCCCAGATCCTCGGCCTCGCGCGCTGCATCGAAAAAGATGTAGCGCCCCTTCTGCACCGTCACGGGCACGCCGCGCATCACCATCGGCAGCACGGGTTTAAGCTCCAGCGCGACGCCGCTGTCCCGCGCGAGTTGCACCGCATGGTCGTAGATCACAGCGGTGTAGGGGCTGCGCAACGAGGCATAGAACTCCAGCGTCAGCCCCTTGCCCGTGGCCGGTGCGGGAAGGATCTCCGGCCGCGGCGCCAGCAGCGGCGCATCCGGCGTGCGCGACACACCGAGCGCGCGCAGCCGGCGCTCCAGATGGTGCAGGCGATCCACGCCCCAGTACCACTCGCCGCCGTAGTGGAACATCGCGCCCGCGTAATGGCCGAGGCGTGCGCGCAGGGCGTTGCCCGCGGCTATGCGCTCGCGTGTGGCATCCGCCATGGCGCGGCCGTGCGTGACAGCCATCGCCTCGAGGCCTGCCGCATCGCCTGCCCACAGCGCGGCAGCCACTTTCGCTGCCAGATAGATGAATGCCGCGCCGTGTTGCACGGACAGGATCTGCTCGGCAAGTGCGACGAGATCCGGAATGGGGGCCTGCGCTGCTGCAGGAAAATGCAGGCCGTAGTGCGGCGCAAGCTGCGCGCAGTCACGGCGCGCATACGCGCCCAGCAGTGCGGGTTCCGGCGTATTGGCATCGTCGAGCGAAGACACGAGATGAGGCTCGAGCGTGATGTCGTAGCGCGCGAGCACAGGCAGCCAGAGTTGCGCCGCCAGCGCGCTGTACGGGTCGTCGGCCTGGAAGAACACGCTGACGCGGTGCGACTCGCCTTTGCTGCGGCGCTTTGCCTCGAAACGCGCGCGCGCATGATCGCGACGGGCAGGATCGCCCAGCCTGCGCATCATCAATGAGGTGAGCGTACGACGGAGCCACGAGGGATCACTGCTCGCAGCACCGCCCTGATCACGGAACTGAGCGCCCATCAATCAACCCGCCACGATCTGCAGCAGCGCCGCAGCCAGAGCAATGATCAAACCCACCAGCAAACAAGGACTCACCGAACTTACGATCGGCAACACCGGCAGCGCAAAGGTGCGCTCCAGCCCCGCGTGCTTGAACTCGCGCGTATCCCCTTCCAGCGAGAACAGGATCATGCGCGCAAGATCACGCCGGCAGCGGTACCGCACCAGCGCCACCGCATCCCATCCCTCTGCGTCGATTCCCCACTGCTCGATATTGCGCGCCATCGCCGCGCGCCCCGCATACAGAGGAAAGCCACCCATGCGTAACAGCCTGCCCATGAAGCGCGTCTGATAGACCTCCATGGCACGCCGCGCATCGGCCTTGGGCTCACGCAACTGCAACAGGTTGACGATCACGAACGACTCGCCCCGGTCTTCTTCCAGGAAGCGCTGCAGTTCGGCGAGCCGCTCGGGCGACAGTCCCTCGGCCTCGGCCGCAGCAACCACCTGCCGCACCTCTTGCGGCGACACGCGCCTCCAGAGCGGCAGGTACCAAAGCAGGAAGCTTGCGTAGGAAACAGCGGCAACCGTCCAGACGACGAAGGGCGTTGGCATCTGCGGGCTCCGGTGATGGCAGGCCTGGGCTCGCTGCCATGGTAGTGCCCGTTACCAGCAACATGCGAGACTCAACCTGAGCGCCCCGGGCAGCGCCTCGCCGGCTAGCCCTCTGCACACCGCATGCCCGGCGCGTACACACCCCGCCCTTCCGCTCGGAATCGTTCCCATGACACGCACCCGCCTCGCACTGCTGCTCACGCCGCTCCTGCTACTCGCAGCCGCCTATGCCTTCCGCGCCCCCCTCGCCATGCGCATCGCGGAACGCGGCATCGAGCGGAGCCTCGCCGCAGAACCTTTCGCCGCGCTCCCCGACGGGATCTCGCTGGTGCTGTGCGGCGCCGGCGGCCCACTCCCTGACCCGAAGCGCTCCGGCCCCTGCGTGGCGGTGCAGGCGGGCAAGCTTCATCTGGTGATAGACGCAGGCTCGGGCGGCGCGCGCAACCTCACGCGGATGCGCTTTCCGCTGGGCAACATCGACGCGCTGCTGCTCACGCACTTCCACTCGGACCACATCGACGGCATGGGCGAACTCGCGATGCTGCGCTGGGTGAATGCTGCCAACACAACGCCGCTTCCGGTGCTGGGACCGCCCGGCACGGCGCAGGTTGTCGCAGGTTTCAACGGCGCCTATGCGGCAGATTCGCGTTACCGCAGCGCGCACCACGGAGACGTGGTGGCACCCCTCTCGGGCCACGGCATGCAGGCCAGCGAATTCACCGTGCCTGCGCCGGGCGAATCCGTGGTGGTGCTGGAGCGCGAGGGCGTTACCGTGCGGATGTTCGCCGTGAACCATGCGCCGGTCGACCCTGCCGTGGGGTATCGCATCGAGTACCGCGGCCGGTCGGTCGTGGTGAGCGGGGACACAGCGCGCTCGACGAGCCTCGAGACCGTGGCCAAGGGCGCCGATCTGCTGGTGCACGAAGCCCTCTCCCACGAGATGGTCGGCGCGATGCACCGCGCGGCCGAGGCCGCCAACCGGCCGATCATCGCGAAAGTGACAACGGATATTCCCGGCTACCACAGCAGCCCCGTCGATGCCGCGAAGAGCGCCACGGCCGCCGGCGTGCGGCAGTTGCTGCTCTACCACGTGGTGCCACCGCTCATGCTGCCGGGGATGGAAGCGGCGTTCCTGCAGGGCGTGCCGGAAGCCTTTTCCGGGCCCGTAACGCTGGGCGTGGACGGGAGCCTCTTCAACCTGCCGGCGGGCAGCGATGCAGTGAACGGGATGCCAAGGGCACTCTGAGGGTTCGAACGCCCTGACCCACGCCTTGCAACCCACCCTTCGACCGGGCCGCCTGCCGAGGCCCCTGCCCCGGCAGAGATCTCGGTGGTGCCTACTTCACAGCGACATCTGCCTCCGCCTGCGCCACGGGCGCCAGGCTCAGGAAGTCACCGCTGCGCCCGTTCACCTCGCAGATGGCAAGGAATGACTTTCCCTCGTGCGGCAGCACCTGGATGCGCACCTTGCGCACATCGCTGCCGCCGAACATGCCCTTGAACTTCACGCGGGCCTGGCGATCACCGCTGGCGTAGCGGGCCTGTGCCTCGGCCTTGCAGGTGGCAGCGGCGTCGGCGGGGGAAACGGCGGCCTGGGCGAACGGGCTCACGAGGCCTGCAACGCTGAGGGCCAGAAGCGTGGAGCGGATGGTTTTCATGGCAAATCTCCTGTGGGTTGATGGCGGTTGCCTGAACCGACGGGAGCAGATTAGTCTGCACATTAACGCACGGGAATTCCGATAGGCGCACATTCGAGGTGCATGAATGCAGAGCATCAACTGGGACGACCTGAGGTACTGCCTGGCTGTGGTGCGCGAGGGCTCGGTCTCTGCAGCCTCACGAAAGCTCGACGTGAACCACACCACCGTCTCGCGCCGGATCTCGGCGCTCGAGACGGAACTGCGCGCAAAACTCTTCGACCGCTCCACCACCGGCTGGCTGCTGACGCCCTTCGGCGAGGGCATCCTGCGGGCGGTGGAGGCCATGGACGAGGACGTGAACGCGATCCGCCGGCAGGCCACCGCCGACGCGCAGGATCTCCGCGGGCGCATCCGCGTGACCGCGCCCGACACCTGCATTCAGCGCCTGCTCCTGCCGGGTCTGAAGGACTTCGCGGTGCGTTACCCGGAAATCGAGATCGAACTGATCGCCTCCGACACGGTGTTCAACCTCGCGGTGCACGAGGCAGACATCGCCTTCCGCGCCACCGACGATCCGCCGCCGAACGTGCTGGGCACCCGCGTGGGCACCTTCGCGGTAGCGGTCTACGGCACGCCGGAACTGATCGCGCAGCACCGCTCGGATCCGGACTCGGTGGGCGCGATCACCTGGACCGGGGGCGTGATGCCGGAGTGGCTGCCGCGGTGCTTCCCGCGGATGAAGGTGCGTTACTTCGTGAACTCGCTGGCGATCTCGCACGATCTGGCGCGGGGCGGGATGGGCTTCGCGCTGCTGCCCTGCGGCCTGGGCGATACCGCGCCGGAGCTGGCACGCGTGCCGGTGGACCCCGGCGAGGCGGGGCGCGGTTTCTGGGTGCTCTCGCACATCGATCTGCGCACCACCGCACGCCTGCGGATCTTTCGGGACTTCATGCTCGAGGCCATCGCCCCGCACCTGCCGCTGATCGAGGGGCGGCGACCCGAGGCATGGCGTGATCCGCTCTACGCCGTGCACATCCCACGCTGAACCACAGGGAATCATTCATGTCTTCCCGACAAACCGCACAGCCCGCACTGCAGTTACTGTTCACCGAGTGGCGCGCCTTCGAGCGCCCGCCGCTGCGCGAAGGCGCACCCGACTACAGCCCGGCACAGCAGGTGGCCTGGACCGAAGGCCTGGCCGATTTCCGGAGGCGTCTTGAGGCACTCGACCGCAGCAGCTGGCCGGTGTCGCAGCAAGTCGACTGGCACCTGTTGCGCGCGGAGCTGAACGGTCTGGACTTCAACCTGCGCGTGCTGCGCCCGTGGGAGCGCGACCCGGCGTTCTACGTGTCGGTGTTCGAGGAGCAGAGCGATGTGCCGGCGCGCGAGGGGCCCACGCACCACGCGGCGGTCGAGGTGTGGCAGCACAGTTTTCCGCTGACGGTAGATGCCGCAACCGCGCTGGTTGCACAACTCGCGCATATCCCGCCCTTGCTGGCACAGGCACGTGCAAATCTCACCGGAAACGCGCGCGATCTCTGGGTGGCGGGCGCCGCTACCGTACGCGCGCAACTCCATTCACTGGACGCTCTGCGCAGGCAGGCAATGCCAGGTGCAGGCTCCGCGCTGGATGCAGCCATCACCGCAGCACACGCGGCCACGCTGTCCTTTGCCGACTGGCTGGATGCCGAGGCCCCGCGCAAAACCGGCCCCTCGGGCATCGGCCGCGAGAACTACGACTGGTACCAGCGCAACGTGCGCTACGTGCCGCTCTCGTGGGAAGACGAGCTACGCCTGCTGGAACGCGAACTCGCCCGTGCCTGGAGCGCGCTCGCCATGGAGGAGACGCGCAACCGTGGCCTGCCGGAACTGGACGCCGCAGACACGCCGGAAGCCTGGGCGGCGAAGGCGGACGCCGGCGCCGAGCGCCTCATGCGCTTCCTGCGCGAGCGGCAAATCATGCCTGTCACCGACAACATGGAGCCCGCGCTGCGCGAAAAACTCGGCCCCTTCGTGCCGCCAGCCGAGCGCAATTTCTTCGACATCGGTCGGCATCTGGACCCGGTGCCGCTCTACTGCCACTTCTACCATTGGTTCGATCTGGCACGCGTGCGCGACACGCCGAGCCCGAACCCCTTCCGGCGCGAGGCGCTGCTCTACAACATCTTCGACAGCTACAGCGAGGGCATCGCCACCGCGGTGGAGGAGATGTTCATGCACGCAGGCCTGCTGGACGATGCACCCCGCGCGCGCGAGATCGTGTGGATCATGCTGGCGCAGCGCGCGGCGCGCGGCATCGGATCGCTCCGCGCGCACGCGAACGAGATGAGCATGGCGGAGGCAGGCCAGGTGCACCTCGACTGGACG
>CAIXOY010000041.1 GCA_903921135.1 uncultured Gammaproteobacteria bacterium | reverse complement strand
GCGCAGGGCCTGCGCGAGTTCCCGCCCTGCCGCGCGCCGGTAGCGGTTGCTGCGCAGGTATCGCCGCAGCGCCCCCACGGCCAGCCACACAGCGAGCAGTGCGAGCGCCGCCGCCAGCCACCATGCCGGTGCGGGCGGCCACCAGCCCACTGCCTCGGGGAGGTGCAGTGGGCGCAGGGCGGCGAGGGGGTCGGTATTCATGCACCCCGTCGCCGCGCGTAACAGCGGCCAAGCACCTCGGCCGCATCGATGCCAGTGGGGAGGGGCGTGAGCCGTGCCCGCGCCGTGCGGAAGCTCTCCTCGAGCCGCGTGAGCCGCTGCAGGGACTCGCGCGCATATGCCTCGCGCAAGTCGGCTGAAGCGGTGTCCGCCAGCACCTGCAGGCGCCCGTCGCTGAACATCGCCATGCCCGCGGGCGGCAGCGAGCGTTCCATCGGGTCGTGCACTTCCAGCCCGTGGACCTCGCAATGCCGTGCAAGAAGTTTCAGCTGGAGCTCGCAGTCCGCGTCCCAGTCATGGAAGTCGCTGAGGAGCAGTATCAACGCGCCCGGGCGTGTGAGGCGACGCAGTGAGGTGAGGGCTCCCGCGAGCCCCGACGGATCCGCCTCTGCGGACGATACGGTCGGCCCGAGACCTGCGTTGGCCTCCGAGGCGATGCGCAGGAATTCGAGCACTGCACGCCTGCTGCGCCGCGGGCGGCTTTCCTGCCGGCCAGCGCTGCCGAGTACAAGTCCTCCGACGCGATCCCCGCCGGCGAGCGCGGCCCACGCAAGCAGCGCGGCCGCATGCGCTGCCTGTACGGATTTCATCGAGCCGCGTGTACCGAAGAACATGGACTGGCGCTGGTCCAGCAGCAGGTACACGGGCCGTTCCCGCTCCGCACGGAAGAGCCGCGTGTGGGCACGCCCCGTGCGCGCACTGACGCGCCAGTCGATGGTGCGCACATCGTCTCCGGGCGCGTAGGCGCGCACCTCTTCGAACTCCAGTCCGCGCCCGCGCTGGCGGCTGGGCGCGCCGCTGCCCGTCGCGCGGGCGGCGCTGCGCGGGGTGGCGAGGTCCAGGGATGCGGCGCGCACCCGCAGCAGCGTGAGCTCCTGCAGATTGCAGTGCACGCCGTGCGCAGGCAGCGGTGCACGCGGCCGTGCATGGGGGCGCAGCGGCACGTTCAGCCTACCGGCACCAGACCGAGGAGTTCGTCGATCACCGCGTCGGTGCTCTTGCCCGCGGCCTCCGCGTCGAAGCTCGCGATCAGCCGGTGGCGGAACACATCGTGGACGACGGACTGCACATCATCAGGCCCGACGAAGTCCCGCCCTGCGAGCCAGGCATGCGCGCGCGCGCAGCGGTCGAGTGCAATGGTGCCGCGGGGGCTCACGCCGTAGTCGAGCCAGCGGGCGAGGACGGGTGATTCACGTGTCGCCAGCGCGAGCTGGATGATGTATTCCTCCACGGCCCCTGCCATGTGCAGCGCAAGCAGTTCCCGCCGTGCGGCAAACACCGCGCTCTGGCTGATGCCCGGAGGTGGCTCGCCACTGCCACCTGCGGCTTCGTCGCGTGCGATGCGCAGGATCCGCTGCTCGGCATCCCGCGCGGGGTAACCCACGCGAACGTGTAGCAGGAAGCGGTCGAGTTGCGCCTCCGGCAGCGGATAGGTGCCTTCCTGCTCGATGGGGTTCTGGGTGGCCATCACAAGGAAAAGCGGGGGCAGCGCATGGGTGAGTCCGCCTACGCTCACCTGCCGTTCGGCCATCGCCTCGAGCAGGGCGGACTGCACTTTTGCGGGTGCGCGGTTGATTTCGTCGGCGAGCACCAGATTGTGGAAAACGGGGCCGCGCTGGAAGCGGAAGCTCCCGTCCTCGGGCCGGTAGACCTCGGTGCCGGTGATGTCGCCGGGCAGCAGATCGGGTGTGAACTGGATGCGCTGGAAGTCTCCCTCGATGGCCCGCGCGAGTTCGCGGATGGCGCGCGTCTTGGCGAGGCCGGGGGCGCCTTCGACCAGCAGGTGCCCATCGGCCAGAAGCGCCACGAGCAGGCGCTCGACGAGGGCCTCCTGGCCTACTACCCGGCCTCTCAGCCAGTTTCCGAGTTCCGCGAAGGATGCGCTGGTTTCGCTCACGTGAGGACATATCCCGAAGGTGGTGGGCGGGGCTTGGACCGGGTCATTGCCCGGAGGTTCCATAGTACCGTGCCGGCCACAGGTACGGCCTGCCCGTGGCAACGGCTGCGGCCATCGCCTTCGGGGCGCGTGAGATCCGAGAGCCGCGCGCGATCAGACGGGCTGGAGTTGCAGCCCCGCCACGCCCGTCATGCCCGAGAGCCGGTCCCCCCTGCCGGCGCGCCAGCCCGCCATCCAGTTGGCCCGGTGCTCGGGCTTTTCGTGCGGGCAGATGTCCTGTGACCGGCCGCTGGCTCCGGATTGGTAGCCTCGATTGAAGAGCCGCGTGTCCGGGCTGCGTCTGCTGCGTTTCATCGTTACCTCACTGCTGAAGCGGTATTCCTTGGGGACGCCGCGCCTGTGCGCGCTACGTGGATGACAGCAAAATGACGACGGACTGTCGAAGACCTGTTCGGGATATTCATGGGCGTGGATAGCAGAAAGCGGCATAAGGAGTTTTTCGCGACCGCGCCGCGCGGTCTCGAGGAACTGCTCGTCTCCGATCTCTCCGCTGCGGGTGTGGGCTCCGCGCGCGCCACGGCTGGCGGTGCCGTTTTTGGCGGCTCGCTTGAGGATGCCTACCGAGCCTGCCTGTGGTCCCGTGTCACGGGGCGGGTGCTCTTGCTGGTTGCCGACATTCCCGCGCGTGACGAGGCCGAGCTCCATGCGGGGGTGATGGATGTGCCCTGGGAAGAACATTTCCCTGCCGAAACTACGCTGGCCGTCGATTTCATCGGCACCTCCGATACCCTCCGTCACACGCTCTTCGGTGCCCGTCGCGTCAAGGACGGCGTTGTCGACCGCTTGCGGGCGCTGCGCGGCTCCCGCCCCGGCGTCGATCTGGACGCACCGGGCCTGCGTCTGGTGGCGAGGCTCCACCGGGACCGCCTCAGCCTCGGGATCGATATCTCCGGCCCGGCCCACCGCCGCGGCTATCGCACCGCTGCGGGCGCTGCGCCGCTGCGCGAGAACCTTGCTGCTGCCGTCTTGCTGCGGGCCGGTTGGCCCGCCCTGTGCGCCGAGGGCGCGGCCCTGTTCGATCCGCTCTGCGGCTCCGGCACCTTCCTTATCGAGGCTGCGTTGATGGCAGCGGGTGCCGCCCCCGGCGAGCGTCGTGACTGCGGCTCACCCGACTGGGTCGGCCACGATCAACTGCTGCTTGCACGACTGCGAGAGGAGGCACTGCAGGCGCGCATCGAAGGCACGCCGCGATTGCCGATGCTGATCGGTGCTGACCGTGACGCGCGCGTGATCGAGATCGCTGGCGGCAATGCAGCGCGTGCCGGCTTCGGTGAGCAATTGCGCTTCTCGACCGCCGATGTCATGGACGAGGGCCGGCCCGAGTATCTTCGGGAGCGCCCGCGGGGTCTTCTGGTCCGCAACCCGCCCTATGGCGAACGGCTCGGGGCCGCCTCCGAGGCGGCGCTGGCGAAACTCTACAGCCGGTTGGGTGAACTCTGCCGTGAGGAGTTCGCCGACTGGCGCGTCGCGATTCTCGCGCCGGAGGCTCCCCTCGCCGATCAGTTGGGCCTGCGCGGCGCCCGGCAGTACCGCATCCGCAACGGCCCCATCGATTGCCGCTTGCTGGTGCGCGAACCGGCCGGCGAGGGGCGCGCGGCCCGCCGCGAACAGTCCCGTGCCGAGCGCGATGCCGACTCCCCCGGCCGCGCGTTGCCGCCGGAGGTGCCTGCAGAGTTGAGCCCTGGTGCCAGCATGCTCGCCAACCGCCTGCGCAAGAACCTGCGGCGGCTGCACGGATGGCTGGTGTCTCGCAGGCCCGAGTGTTACCGCATCTACGACGCCGATCTGCCCGAGTACGCGGTGGCGATCGACCGCTATGGTGAGTGGCTGCACGTCGCCGAATATGCGCCACCGGCGACCATTGATCCTGCGCGGGCACAGGAGCGCTTGCGTGAGGTCATGGCTGCCGTGACGGTGGCACTCGAGACGCCCGCCAGCAGGATCGTGCTGAAAACGCGCTCCCGCCAGCGGGGGCGCGAGCAGTACAACCGTCTGGGCGCGCAGCGGCAGATGCTGGAGGTGCGGGAGGGGGAGGCGAGGTTCATGGTGAACCTTCATGACTACCTCGACACGGGGCTGTTCCTCGACCATCGCCCCTTGCGCCGCATGATGACGGAGGCGGCAACCGGCAAGCATTTCCTGAACCTCTTCGCCTATACCGGGGCCGTGAGCGTCTGCGCAGGCCTGGGCGGTGCTCGCTCCACCACCAGTGTCGACCTGTCGGCGACCTACCTCGATTGGGCCGAGCGCAATCTGGCCCTGAACGGGCTCAGCGCACCACAGCACACCTGCCTGCGCGCCGATTGCCTGCAGTGGCTGGAGGAGCCGCGGGGCGAATGGGACCTGGTGTTTCTGGATCCGCCGTCCTTTTCCAATTCGGCCCGGATGGAGGCCACACTGGATGTGCAGAGGGACCACGTTGCCCTGATCCAGGGGGCGATGCTGCAACTCGCTCCCGGCGGGCAGTTGTACTTCTCCACCAACCGGCGCGGCTTCAGGCCCGATCTTGCCGCGTTGGCGGATCTGGAGGTCCGGGATCTCACGGAACAGAGCATTGATCCGGATTTTCGTGGCGGATCGCCCCCGCACCGCCTGTACCTGCTGTCACATGGCGGTCGATAATTAATCGGATTGTCACAATTCTGTCTTTAGATGCCCGCATCCCTGTCATCAGAGCGATGCGCCATGAGAACGTCGATGAACGAGAAGCAGAACGTGCTGATCGTGGATGACGAGTCCTCCATACGGGACATGGTGCAGCTGTCCCTGGAGTTGGCGGGCTTCCGCGTCAGACAGGCGGCGAACGCGCGCGAGGCGCATGGCATGATCCTCGATTCCCGCCCTGACATCGTGCTGCTCGACTGGATGATGCCGGAGACCAGTGGTTTCGAGTTGCTGCGCCGCCTGCGCAAGGACGAAATGACCGCTGATCTTCCCGTGATCATGCTGACAGCCCGGGTGGAAGAGGGAAACCGCGTGCAGGGGCTGGAGGGCGGCGCAGACGACTACGTGACCAAGCCTTTCTCGCCGCGCGAACTGATCGCCCGCATCCGTGCGCTGCTGCGGCGTATAGCTACTCCCGAGGAATCCAGTGTGGTCGATGCGGGCGGGCTGAAGCTCGACCCGCTTGCCCATCGCGTCTATGCCGACGGACGCCCGCTAACGATGGGACCCACCGAGTTCCGTTTGCTGCAGTTCCTGATGACGCACCCGGAGCGCGCCTACTCCCGCTCGCAACTGCTCGACCATGTCTGGGGAGCCAACGTCTACATCGACGAGCGCACGGTCGACGTGCATGTCCGTCGCCTGAGGAAGGCGCTGGAGCCGGCGGCCGCAGGGCAATTCGATTTCGGGACTTTCATCCAGACGGTGCGCGGGACGGGCTACCGCTTCTCCTCGCAGGGTTCCGGCGGCTGACATGGGGAGAGGAGAGGAACCGGCCGATGTACTCCTGCTCGCGATCCTGCTCGGTGCGGGGCTGGCGCTCGGTCTGGGGCTGGGCAATGCGTGGTTCGGAGTGTCGCTCGCGCTCGGCATTTACCTGTTCGTCTGCGCGCGCCGCTGGCGGAAGCTGCTCGACTGGCTCCGGGATCCGTCGCCTGATGCAGAGCCACCTGCTTTGGGTGGTCCGCTCGCGCTTGTGGCACACCGCGTGAAACTCGGGCGTGACCGCCTGCGGGAGCGGGTGAACCAGGGCGAGACCAGTGTCGCCCTGCTGAGGGAGTCCTTTTCCGCGCTGAAGGACGGGATCATCATCCTCGACGCCGGTCGCTGCATAGAATGGTCCAATCCGGCTGCGCGCCGCCTGCTCGGGCTCCGGCATCCGGAGGACAAGGGCCAGCACATCGGCAATCTGGTTCGTTATCCCGGCTTTCAGGAATTCCTGTCCTCGGGTGGCGGCGACGCCGAGTTCGAGTTCACCGTGCCCGATGCCCGCGCGCTCACGCTGCAGGTGCAGGCAGCCTCCTTCGGGCAGGCGAGCACCGTGTTGTTCGTGCGCGATGTCTCGGCCATGAAACGCCTCGAAACCATCCGGCAGGATTTCGTGGGGAACATCTCCCACGAGTTGCGCACGCCGCTCACCGTCATCGCCGGCTACGTCGATACCCTTGCCGATATGCTGGGCGACGATTCGCCCGTGATCGCCAAGGCGCTGCTGCAGATGCGCCAGCAGTCGGTGCGGATGGAGAACCTGCTCAAGGACCTCCTTCTGCTGTCCCGCTTCGAGAACAGCGATCAGCCCGAACCCGCCGACGAGGAGGTCATCCAGGTCTGTGCGATGCTGGAGTCGATCCGCGAGAACGCGCTGACGGCGTGTGCCGGAGATCGTCGCATCTCGTTGCAGTGCGATGCCTCGCTTCGCTTCCGTGCGTGCCGGGAGGAGATCGAGACCATCTTCTCGAACCTCATTTTCAATGCCGTGAAGTACACGCAGCCGGGCGGATCTGTGGACGTGCGTTTCGGTCGCTGCGATGCCGGCGTCGAGTTCGTCGTGGTGGACGACGGTATCGGTATCGACCCGGTGCATATTCCCCGGCTCACAGAGCGTTTCTACCGTGTCGACAAGGGAAGATCGACGGAACGTGGCGGCACAGGGCTTGGGCTCGCCATCGTCAAGCACGCGCTGATCCGCTTGGGCGGGGAGATGCAGGTCGAGAGCCGGCCGGGCGCGGGCAGTGTGTTCCGATGTGTGTTTCCTGCCGAGCGGCTCGCCGAAGAACCTGCGGTATATGCGGTCTCCCTGAGCTAAGCTGGGCGCGAGGCGCTACTCGTCCCCCGGCTGCAGGAACCCCGCATGGACCACATCTCCCAGCAATTCGATGCCGATCTCGGTGCCATCAAGGTCCATGTACTGGGCATGGGTGGCCTGGTCGAGCGCCAGATCGGCGACGCACTCCATGCCATCATCGAGGCCGACAGCCAGCGTGCCGAAGAGATCCTCGCGCGGGAGCGGGAGGTCAACCGCATGGAGGTTGCCGTTGATGACGAGGCCACCCGCATCCTTGTGAAACGCCAGCCCGCGGCATCAGACCTGCGCACTGTGCTCGCCCTGATCAAGACCGTCCGTGACCTCGAGCGGGTCGGCGACGAGGCCAAGAAGATCGCCAAGCTCGCACTCAAGCTGACCGAGGAAGGCCCGTCGCCGCGGGGCTACCACGAGTTGCGCCACATCGGTGCCGCGGTGGGCGAGATGCTCCACGACGCCCTTGATGCCATGACCCGTCAGGATGTCGAGGCCGCGCTGTCGGTGGTGCGCCGCGACAAGGAGGTGGACCGGGAGTACAAGTCTGCGACCCGCGAACTGGTCACCTACATGATGGAGGATCCGCGCTCCATTTCCCGCGTGATGAACATCATGTGGGCGCTGCGCTCTCTGGAGCGCATAGGCGACCACTCCCGGAACATCGCCGAGTACGTGTTCTACATGGTGAAAGGCAAGGACCTGAGGCACGAAGGACTCGAGAGCATCGAGTCCACGGTCCGGAGCTGGACCTAGGCAGGCGTTGCCCCGGCGCGCCAGCGCCGGGGAGAGGGCTCAGGCTCGCTGGTCGATCGGGACGAAGTCCCGCTGTGGCGCGCCCGTGTAGAGCTGGCGAGGACGACCGATCTTGTAGCTGGCGCTGATCATCTCGTGCCAGTGCGCGATCCAGCCTATGGTGCGGCCGGTCGCGAAGATCACGGTGTACATCTGCTTCGGGATGCCGATCGCCTTCAGGATGATCCCCGAGTAGAAGTCCACGTTGGGGTAGAGCTTCTTCTGGATGAAGTACTCGTCCTCGGTGGCGATGCGCTCGAGTTCCTTGGCGATGCGCAGCAGAGGGTCGTTCTCCAGGCCCAGTTCCGCCAGCACCTCGTCGCAGGTCTGCTTCATGACCTTGGCGCGGGGGTCGAAGTTCTTGTAGACGCGGTGCCCGAAGCCCATCAGACGGAACGGATCGTTCTTGTCTTTGGCGCGGGCAATGAACTCCGGGATCCGGGATTCATCGCCGATTTCCTCGAGCATGTGCAGCACCGCCTCGTTGGCGCCGCCGTGCGCGGGGCCCCAGAGTGCTGCGATACCCGCCGCGATGCAGGCGAAGGGATTGGCACCGGTGGAGCCGGTGAGACGCACCGCGGAGGTGGAGGCGTTCTGCTCGTGGTCCGCGTGGAGCAGGAAGATGCGATCCATGGCGCGGGCGAGAACCGGGTTGATCTTGGTCTTCTCGCAGGGATTCCCGAACATCATGTGCAGGAAGTTCGAGGAGTAGTCGAGGGTGTTGTCGGGGTACATGAACGGCATGCCGATCGAGTACTTGTAGCTCATCGCCGCGATCGTCGGCATCTTGGCGATCAGGCGGAAGGCTGCGACTTCGCGGTGGGCCTCATCGGTGATGTTGAGCGCATCGTGATAGAAGGCGGAAAGCGCGCCCACGACGCCGCACATGATCGCCATCGGGTGCGCGTCGCGGCGGAAGCCCCGGTAGAAGAACTGCAACTGCTCGTGGACCATGGTGTGGCGCATCACGGTACGCACGAAGTGCTCTTTCTCGGTGGCGGTTGGAAGTTCACCGTAGAGCAGCAGGTAGCAGGTCTCGAGGTAGTCGGATTTCTCGGCAAGCTGCTCGATGGGGTAGCCGCGGTGGAGCAGCACGCCCTTGTCGCCATCGATGTAGGTGATCTTGCTTTCGCAGGAGGCGGTAGACATGAAGCCCGGGTCGAAAGTGAAGAAGCCCTTCGAAGTCAGGCTCTGTACATCGATCACGTCCGGCCCGATGGTTCCGGAGTGGACCGGAAGTTCCAGCGCGGCAGCGCTTCCGTCTACGGTGAGGGTGGCTTTTCTTGCGGTCATTACGGCGTTACTCCTCGAACCGTAGCGGGCTCACGACAAGGCGGGACTTTATCGACGCGCCCGCGCCATTGTCAAACCGGGGGCGGCCTGCCGGCGTAGGTAAATCCGTCGACGCGGGCCGTTTGTGTTCGGGGGGGTTGGTTCCTATACTTCCGCCCGCTTTTCGGGTCACTGATGTCCTGTTTCCCGCGTCCACAGGAGGCCTCCTTCGCCGTGAACAAAACCCGTCCCGTCAACCTCGATCTCGGCACCATCTCGCTGCCGGTCACCGCCAAGGCCTCGATCCTCCACCGGGTCTCGGGCGTCTTCCTGGTGGCCGCCGTGGCGGTGCTCCTGTACGTCCTCGACCTGTCGCTCTCGGGTGAGGCCGGCTTCGCCGGAGCGGTCGATATGCTCGGCAGTCCGATGGCGAGACTCGTCATCTGGGCGGTGCTCGCGGGGCTCATCTACCACGCGGTTGCGGGCGTAAAGCATCTGCTGATGGACCTCGGTGTGGGCGAGACACTCGAGGGTGGAGTCAAGGGCGCGCGCATCACGTTTGCCGTGTCCGGCATCCTGATCGCTGCAGCGGGGGTATGGGTATGGTAACCACAGTCACCAGTTTCGGTCGCAGCGGTCTGTATGACTGGCTGTTGCAGCGGTTTACAGCGGTCATCCTGCTGACGTACACGATCTGCGTGGGCAGCTTCCTGCTGCTGCACCCGCAACTCGATTACGCCACGTGGGCTGGCTACATGCGCAGCACCCCCATGAAGGTCTTCAGCCTGATGGCGCTGCTGTCCATCGTGGCGCATGCCTGGATCGGCTTGTGGTCGGTGAGCACGGATTACCTCACGGTCCGGATGATCGGCCCGCGCGGCAACATGATCCGCATCCTTTTCCAGGCCGGCTACGCGGTCGTGCTGTTTGCGTATCTCGTCTGGGGCGTCCAGATTCTGTGGGGTAATTGAGAGATGGCCAGAATCCGTACCATCAGTTTTGACGGCGTTATCGTGGGTGGCGGCGGCGCCGGCATGCGCGCCGCGCTTCAGCTTTCCCAGTCCGGCTACCGTACTGCCGTCATCTCGAAAGTCTTTCCCACCCGCTCCCACACGGTATCGGCCCAGGGCGGCATCACGTGCGCCATTGCGAGTGCGGATCCCGATGACGACTGGCGCTGGCACATGTATGACACGGTCAAGGGCTCCGATTACATCGGTGACCAGGACGCGATCGAATACATGTGTTCGGTGGGCCCCGAGGCGGTGTTCGAGATGGAGCACCTCGGACTACCCTTCTCGCGCACCGAGAACGGCCGTATCTACCAGCGCCCGTTCGGTGGTCAGAGCAAGAACTATGGCGAGGGTGGACAGGCTGCACGTACCTGCGCCGCCGCGGACCGCACCGGTCATGCGCTGCTGCACACGCTCTATCAGGCCAACCTGAAGAACCGCACCGCCTTCCTGAACGAGTGGTTCGCCGTCGATCTGGTCATGAATCAGGACGGCGTGGCGGTCGGTGTGATCGCGATCTGCATCGAAACCGGTGAGACGGTCTTCGTGAAATCCCGTGCCACGGTCTTCGCGACCGGCGGGGCAGGGCGCATCTACGCCTCCACCACCAACGCGCACATCAACACGGGTGATGGCATCGGCATGGCGCTGCGCGCTGGCGTGCCGGTGCAGGACATCGAGATGTGGCAGTTCCACCCCACCGGCATCGCCGGTGCGGGCACGCTCGTGACCGAGGGTTGCCGCGGCGAGGGTGGCTACCTCCGCAACAAGGACGGCGACCGCTTCATGGTCGGCGATGCGCCGAACGCGATGGAGCTGGCCTCCCGTGACGTCGTGTCGCGCGCGGAGTGGAAAGAGATCGCCGACGGTCGTGGCGTCGACGGCTGCGTGCTGCTCGATCTCACGCACCTCGGCTGGAAGAAGCTGCAGAGCCGCCTGCCGGGCTCGCGCGAGCTGGCCATGGACTACGCCGGCGTCGATCCGATCGAGCAGCCGATCCCGGTCCGCCCGGGTGCCCACTACATGATGGGCGGCGTTGACTGCGACGTGTGGGGCGAGACGATCGTGC
>CAIXOY010000040.1 GCA_903921135.1 uncultured Gammaproteobacteria bacterium | reverse complement strand
GGAGCGGGCTATGCCCGCGACGGTGCCTGCGGCAGTGCTGCCGTCGCGCGCATGGCGCGCTCCCACCATTGGGAACATCACCGGAGCCACTGCATGTGGGAGCGGGCCGCGCCCGCGACGACAGACTCGCCCCCCGCTCCCCGCTCCCGGCTCCCGCCCCCGGGCTGGCAGTGAATCGGGGCTTTGGGCTACGCTTCGCGCCCTTAAGCCCGCCTCCCGAGCAAGAGCCGATGAGCGACAACAACAGCCTCACGATGGACACCCCGCGTTTCCTCACCGCCTCGGCGAATCTGCTGCACGCGGCGTTCATCCGCGCCTCGCGCGCCCAGAGCAAGCGCCACTTCGCGCGCATCCAGGGCGGCAACGCGCTCGATCTGGCCACACTGCGCTCCGAGGGCAAGGGCGAAGTCCTCTTCCGCGTCACGCTCGATCACACGGAGTTCCGCGGCAAGATCGGCTTCCCCGTGTTCCGTCGCGCGGTGGAGTTGCTGCTCGGCCGCATCGGCGAGCGCCTGCGTCTCAAGATGGACATCCCCGTCTATGCCAGCGAACAGACCGGCCAGATCCTCTTCAGCATCCCGGCGCTTTTCGAAGACGGCGGACAGGTGAACGTGATGATGCTTGGCGTCGATGCGCCGCAGGCGGGCATCACCACTTTGAAGTTGCAGTTCCTCGATCCCGAGCAGTTCCGTCAGAAGCCGCCCGAGGCTGGCGCGGCCTGAGTCTTTTCAGGCGGGCAGGAAACGCGGCTCCGCGGGCTGCTCCACTCGCGCCTTCCCGGGCGGCGGCAGCACCGTCGCGGTGCCGCTCACAACGGTCTTGTTGTTCTGGTTCCGTGCCACGGTCTTCAGCACGATGTGGTTTTTCCCGGGGATCTTTTCCTGGACAGTGAGTTCAACGGTGATCGTATCGCCCGCACGCACGGGGCGGTCAAAGCGCAGTTCCTGCCCCACGTAGACGCTGCCTGGCCCGGGCAGCCCCGTCGCAATCGCGGCCGAGATGAAACCCGCCGTCAGCATGCCGTGGGCGATGCAGCCCTTGAACGGCGTCGCGGCAGCAAAGTTCTGATCCAGATGCATCGGGTTGACGTCGCCCGTGGCAGCCGCGAAGAGCCTCACCATCTCTTCCGTGACCGTGCGGCTAAGGCGCAGGCTCTGGCCGATCTCGATGTCTTCGAAGCCGAAACTCTCCAGCATTGACATGGCTTTGGCCTCCGGCGCGTGCGGGCCCGCAGATTGCCAGTGCGAAGCCATCTTGGGTAGAGTCCGGCGGCCCAGCATTCCCCTCGCATCCGGAGCAGCCATGAGCGTCCAGTCCCTTGTCGAACAGGCTCGGCGCCATGCGGGTATTCCGCAGGAACTCGCACCGCTCTCGCACCCGGGCATCAACGCCCTGCTCGCCGACGCGGTGGCGCGTTTCGGCCCGTTACCGGCCCTGAGTGCGCTGGGACACACCATGGATTTCCAGACGCTGGACCGGCTCTCCGCGGCCTTTGCCTCGTGGCTGCAGCACCACACGGATCTGCAACCGGGCGACCGCATTGCGATCCAGTTGCCGAACCTGCTCCAGTACCCGGTGGTCTTCCTCGGGGCGATCCGCGCGGGGCTGGTGGTGGTGAACACCAACCCGCTCTACACCCCCCGCGAGATGGAGCACCAGTTCATCGATTCCGGCGCAAAAGCGCTGGTGCTGCTCGCGAATATGGCGGCCGCGGCGCAGGACGTGATCCCGAAAACGGGCATCCGCCACGTGGTGGTGACGGAACTCGCGGACCTGCACCCGCAGCCGCGTCGCAGCCTGATCAATCTCGCGGCGAAGTACATCAAGAAGCTCGTGCCGCCGTGGCACATCCCCGGCGCCGTGCCCTTGCGCCGCGCGCTGGATCTGGGTGCCGCCGCGCCACACCGCGAGGCTGCGCCTGCCGCCGGCGACGTGGTGGTGCTGCAGTACACGGGCGGTACCACGGGTGTGTCGAAGGGCGCGATGCTCTCGCACGGCAACGTGATCGCGAACGTGCAGCAGTCTGCATCGCTGTTTGCCACCTACGAATTCCGCGATGGCGCAGAGCGGCTCCTGCTGCCTCTGCCGCTTTATCACATCTATGCCTTCAACGCCTGTCTGGGGATGATCTCGCGCGGTTGCCACACGGTGCTGGTGCCCAATCCGCGCGATCTGGCGAGCGTGGTCGCAGCCTTCCGCCGTTATCGGCCCACCGGCTTTGCGGGGCTGAACACGCTCTTCGTCGCGCTCTGCAACGATGCCGGTTTCCGCGCGCTTGATTTCAGTGATCTCAAGCTCACCATGTCCGGAGGCATGGCGCTCACCATGGCTGCGGCCGAGCGCTGGCGGGAGGTGACGGGCATCGAGATCGTCGAGGGCTACGGCATGACCGAAACCTCGCCGGTCATCTCGGTGAACCCCGTCAACGCCAATCGCCTCGGCACCATCGGCGTGGCGGTGCCGTCCACCGAGGTGCGCATTCTCGATGACGCCGGGCGTGATCTGGGGGCGGGAGAGCCGGGCGAACTGGTGGTGCGCGGGCCGCAGGTGATGCAGGGCTACTGGCAGCGCCCCGACGAGACCGCGAAAGTGATGGATGCCGAGGGCTGGCTGCGTACCGGCGATATCGCGCTCGTCACGCCCGAGGGTTATCTGCGCATCGTCGATCGCAAGAAAGACATGATCGTGGTCTCGGGCTTCAACGTGTACCCCAACGAGATCGAGGACGTGGTGGCGGCGCACCCGGGCGTGCTGGAGTGCGCGGCGGTGGGCGTGCCCGACGAGCGTGCTGGCGAGGTGGTGCGGGTTTTCGTGGTGCGCCGTGATCCCGCGCTCACCGAAGCATCTCTGCGCGAGCACTGCCGCGCCAACCTCACGGGCTACAAGATGCCGAAGCAGTTCGTGTTCCGTGACAGCCTGCCCAAGACGAACGTGGGCAAGATCCTGCGCCGCGAACTGCGCGATAGCTGAGCCCCGATGAGCGCTGCAGATACCTCCGGGCCCGACCGGCTCGAGCGTCGCCGTGCGCTCGTG
>CAIXOY010000039.1 GCA_903921135.1 uncultured Gammaproteobacteria bacterium | reverse complement strand
GGCCTGCTCGACGGAGCGCAGCAATTCGAGGGATTCGCTGTGGAACTCGCGCAGCAGTTCCAGATCACCGGGGAGCGAGAGGCTCATGGTGGCTGCGCCGGCCTCGACGGGCATTGCTGCGATGCGCGGTTCGGGCGCAGGCACTGCGGCTGCCTTCCCCGCGTCTGGCTCGCCCGGCAGCGCTGGCGACTCGGCACCGGTCGCGGCGGACATCAGGCAATCGATGGCCCAGCCGTGCCAATCGTGCAGGCGCTGCAGCGTGAGCTCGTCGAAGGTGGCGCTGCCGTCGATCGCCGCGTCGATCCAGGCGCGCGGCAGTGCAAGGGCATCACGGAAGGCGGGTGGCAGGAACTGCCCGGGCAACTGCTCGAGGTCCATCAGCAGCGCGTTCACCGGCAACAAGCCGGCCTCTGAACCGGGCTCGGCAAAAGCGAGTTCCTCGGCGATGCGCGCAAGGACCTCGGCCACTGCCTCGAGGAGTTCGTCGTGTGTGCTCACGGGGATCCGGTCCGCCTCTGGGCCGCGGGTTGCGGGGCAACTGCCCACGCCATCGACGAGCTTAGACCCTTTGCCGCGATCCCGCCCGCCGGCATGACAGGGAGGCGAGCCGGCGCGCCTGACAACGCGAAGCCCTGCGGGTTAGACTCGAACGCGCCCGCCCGGCCACGGGCAGCGCGTCTGCCCAATCGCTGCCGGCACCGAGGAAAACACCATGATCCGCGCCACGCTGAGCCTCGTGCTCCTCGCGCTCGCTCTGCCACTCGCGGCTGCGGCAGATCCGCAGACACTGCGCGTGCTCACCTGGACGGACTACATCCCCGCCGACCTCGCCGAGGATTTCCGCAAGGAAACAGGCATACGCATCGACGTCACGCTCACCAACAACGAAGACATCATCACGCGTCTTCGCGCCTCCAACGGCGCAGGCTTCGACCTGGTACATCCCTCGCACGACCGCGTTGCCGGCGCGCAGGAGCAATACGGCATCTACAAGCCGCTCGATATGCGCCGCATCGAGACCGACCGCTTGCTGCCCGAGATGCTCGAGGCCACCCGCAAAAACACCACCGTGGGCGGCGAGGTCTACGGCGTGCCCTACCTCTGGGGCACAGAGGGTCTCACCGTCAACACGCGCCGCGCCCGCGTCAGCGATTACACCGACCTGTGCAGCCCGGAGCTCAAGGGCAAGACCGCCATCCGCTCCGTGCGTCCCGTGCTGATCGCCTTCGCCTTCGCCTACGGCGAAGATCCCTTCGCGCTCTACGCCAACCCGACCGCCTACGCCGCCATGGCCAACCGCGTGGTCGACCGGCTGATCGCGTGCATGCCGAACATCGGGCTGGTGTTCAGCGGCGAGAAAGAAGCACAGGACGCCTTCCGCTCGGGCGCGGTAACGGCCGCGATGTTCTGGGACGCACCCTCGTGGGCGCTGAACCGCGAGGCCGCCCCGGTGCGCTACATCGCGCCAACGTCGGGCATGCTGGGCTGGATCGTGGCCTCCTCGATTCCCGCCCGCGGCGGGAATGACGAGGGCGCCTACAAGTGGATCAACTTCGCCGCGCGACCGGAAAACGCCGCGCGCATCACCAAGGCAGTGGGCAATTTCAGCGCCGCACGGGGCACGCTGAAGTTGGTGGATCCCAAGCTGAAAGCCCAGCTCTACCGCACCTTCCCCAAGGGCTTCGTGAACATCCACTGGTACGAGAACGTGCCTGCGGGCATCGAGGATGCCGAGGCGCCGGCGCTGGCGCGGCTGCGGGCAGCCGCTGCGTCAACGCGCTGAGAACCGGCTGAACCACGGTTTGCGATGGCACAGGCCGCAGGCACGAGCCAGCGCGGGTTCTCATCCGCTTACGTCAATTACGTCATCGCGCTGATCTTCCTCGTCTCGGCCATCAACGTCTGTGACCGCACCATCGTCGCGGTGCTGGTCGACGACATCCGCGCCGAACTCGCGCTGGACGACCGTCAGATGGGCGTGGTGATGGGCTTCGCGTTCTCGGTCACCTACCTGCTCGCATCGGTGCCTATCGCGCGCCTCGCGGACCGCAGCCGTCGCGCCCCCATCGTGGCCGCGGCGCTCTTTGCGTGGAGCCTGATGACCGCCGCGAGCGGCATGGTGCAGAACTATGTGCAGTTGCTGCTGGCGCGCATGGGCGTGGGTCTGGGCGAAGCAGGCGGCAGTCCGCCCTGTCATTCGCTGCTGATGGACTACGTGCCCGCGGAGCGCCGCGCGCGCGCCATGTCGTGGCTGCCGATCGGTGCGCTGGTCGGCGTCGGTGGTGGCATGTATTACGGGGGCTGGGCGAGCGAGCAGTTCGGCTGGCGCCTCGCGCTGATCTCCGTCGGCATCCCAGGGTGCCTGCTGGCGCTACTCTTCCTTGGCACCGTGAAAGAGCCGCCACGTCGTGTCGCCGATGCCTCTGCTGCGACGCTCGCGACCGGCACTCTGAGCGAGGTGCTGCTCGGCCTGCTGCGCAGCCCTGCGTTCCGCTGGCTGATGGTGGCGAGCAGCATCGCCATGACGGCCGGGATGGCACGCACCTTCTGGGAGCCCACG
>CAIXOY010000038.1 GCA_903921135.1 uncultured Gammaproteobacteria bacterium | reverse complement strand
GGGAGCGCGCCATGCGCGCGACATCAGCGGCTGTGTCGGGGGCATGGCCCCCTCCCACGGTGAGCTTCTGTGGGAGCGCGCCATGCGCGCGACATCAGCGGCTGAAGCAAGCCACGGCTGTGTCGGGGGCATGGCCCCCTCCCACAGTGAGCATCCGTTGTCGGGGGCATGGCCCCCTCCTACTGTGCAAAATCCTCAGGATCCGGGTTGCTTCGGCCACAGTTGCCTCACTAGAATCGCCCCTCCCCGCGGTCCGCCCCGGGGAATCTCCTTGCCTCACCGCCCTGACGGGAGGCTTTCAATCCACGGGGAGTGACAATGCGACACTACGAAATCGTCTTTTTGGTCCACCCGGACCAGAGCGAGCAAGTGCCCGGCATGATCGAGCGATACACCCAAGCCGTCCAGAAAGACGGTGGCAAGGTGCACCGCCTCGAAGACTGGGGGCGCCGCCAGCTGGCTTTCCTGATCAACAAGGTCCACAAGGCACACTACGTGCTGATGAACGTCGAAGCCTCGGACGCCGTCGTCCGCGAGCTCGAAACCACGTTCCGCTACAACGACGCCATCCTGCGGCACATCATCCTGCGCCGCGACGAAGCCATCACCACCGAGTCCCCGATCATGCGCCAGGAGCGCGAAGGTCGTGATCGCCGTGGCCGTGGCGACGACGAAGGCCGTCGCCGTCCGCGCCAGGAGCGCTCGATGGAGCAGAACGAGGAAGAGGGCGAGAACGTCAACGCCGAATAAGGCAGACGTCTCGCGCACCCGGACCCCACAGATACCCAGAGGTAACGAGCCATGGCACGCTTTTTCCGTCGCCGCAAGTTCTGCCGCTTCACCGCCGAAGGCGTGAAGGAAATCGATTACAAGGACCTCGACGTCCTGCGTGAATACATCAGCGAGACCGGCACGATCGTGCCGAGCCGCATTACGGGCACCAAGGCCAACTACCAGCGCCAGCTGTCGGTCGCGATCAAGCGCGCCCGTTTCCTGGCCCTGCTGCCCTATACCGACCAGCACCGCTGAGTCGACGGCTGCTGCCTCCGGGGAGCAGCTGCCAAGGGGTACCGCGCAATGCGCGCATTGGCCGGATTCGTGATGCGCGGCCGCAGGGAAGCCCTGCTGGTCGCTGTTGTCGCTTCCGTGGTACCGATGTTTTTCTGGGTCGGCTCGGCCGCAGTGGGATTGCTCACCTTGCGGCGTGGTGGCACAGAGGGCGGTTTCGTTGCGCTCTGGGCGCTGCTGCCCTGCCTGGTCCTTGCCCGGTTCGGGGAAGTCGTCCCCGCGGCGGCAATGATCGGCATCTGGCTGGTGGCGATGGTGTTGCGGGCCACGCGCTCGTGGTCACTGACACTGCTGGCTGCAAGTGCGATCGGGCTTGTGTTCGGTTTGGGCTTGCTCGGTGCGGGCGGTGCATACCTCGAAGCGGTGCGAACCATCGCCGAGGGCTTCATCGCCGAGGTGGGCAAGCGGTCGGGTGATCCCGCGGTCGCGGCGCAGTTGCAAGCGCCGGATACGCAGCAGATCGCCTCGATCTTCGGCTTCATGCTGGCGCTCACGTTGGTGGGCTGCACGGTACTCGCCCGCTGGTGGCAGTCCGCGCTGTTCAACCCCGGCGGATTTCGCGAGGAGTTCCACGCGATCCGCTTTGGGAGTGTGCCGGGGCTGGCATTGGTGGGTGCGGGCGCATCGCTGTACCTGCAGGGGCCCGCGATGCAGATCTGGGCGCAGATCGTGATGCTGCCGCTGCTGGTGGCGGGTATCGGCCTGGTGCATGCGCTGGTCGCGCGGCGCCGGGTAGGAGGGATGCTGGGGCTGTTGTATGCCGCGTTGCTGCTGGCGCCCCCGGTGAAGTATGTGGTGATGGGTTTGGCGGCGGTGGATGCCGTGGCCAACCTGCGCCGGCTCCTGGGAGTGGCACCGCCGCCCCCGGGCAAAGACTAGGTTCAGAACGAGGAAACGTGTGATGGACGTCATTCTGCTCGAGAAAGTGGGCGGGCTCGGCAACCTGGGCGACAAGGTCCGGGTCAAGGGCGGTTTCGGCCGCAACTTCCTGATCCCCTACGGCAAAGCCGTGTCGGCCACCAGTGGCAACGTGGCGAAGTTCGAGGCCCAGCGCGCGGAGCTCGAGAAGAGCGCCGCCGATCGCCTGGCAGCGGCACAGGCCCGCGCCGAGAAGCTCGCCGGCCTCAAGGTCACCATCTCGGCCAATGCCGGCGACGAAGGCAAGCTCTTCGGCTCGATCGGTACCCGCGATGTGGCGGACGCCGTGACGGCTGCCGGCCACGAGGTGGGCAAACACGAGGTGCGGATGCCGAACGGCGTGATCCGCGCCATCGGAGATGTCGCGATCGACCT
>CAIXOY010000037.1 GCA_903921135.1 uncultured Gammaproteobacteria bacterium | reverse complement strand
GCTCGCGCTGCCGGGTGAGGCTGCCGCGTACGGCAGCCTGCAGGAGGCACGCGCCACGCTGGCAGGCAACCTGCTCGGCATCTCGGCCGAGCTGCAGGCCAGCACCGGCTCCGAGTGGATCGGTGCGAACCGCCTGCAGGCCATGCTGCGCTGGGCACCGAAGACAGGCGTGGAATTGCAACGCGCCTCGCTGCAGGGCGAACTGGGTATGGTCGAGGCCACAGGCACGCTTGGTCTCGGTGCAGCACTGCCTTTGCAGCTCGCGCTGCAACTGCGCGATGCCTGCCTGCCACGCTGGGCGCAGACACCCGGTTGCCGCGTGGGCGGCACCGTGCGCACGGAGGGCACGCTCGCAGAAAACGCGACCACGCTCACCGCCGTGCTCGATCTGACGGGCGAGGTGAAGGCGCGCCCTGCAGCGCTGCGCGGGCGCGTGGCGATGGATGCCGCGGGCGCACTGATGCTGGAGGGCGTGGAACTCGCCAGTGGCGCCAACCGCCTGCAACTCGCGGGCACTGCAGGTGATCTGCTGGCGCTCGAAGGGCAGCTGCAACTCGCGTCCCTCGCAGAAACGCTGCCGCGGGCAAGCGGGCATGGAGAAGGCCGATTCCGGATCGGCGGCAATCGCGCACGTCCCGAAATCGACGCGAGCCTGCAGTTGGCGCAGCTCGCCGCGCAGGGCTATCGCGCGGGGGAGCTCGCGGCCACGCTGCGCTGGCGCGGTGAGGGCGATACCTCCAACCGTCTGGCGCTGCAGGCCTCGGCCCTGGGTGTGCCGGGGCTGGATATCGGCGCCGTCGATGCCGTGCTCACGGGTTCGCGCGCATCACATGCGCTCACGGCCAGCGGCCGCATCGAAGGGGTGGCGATAGCCCTGGCTTGCGCCGGTGCTGCCGCCGATGCGAACTGGTCAGCTAATTGCCAGCGCCTCGATCTCACCACGCGCCAGGGGCTGCCCGATTGGCAACTGGAGCAGCCACTGCGGCTCGCATGGAACGGTGCTGCGAAGAGCCTCTCGGTGGAGCCCTTCTGCCTGCGCTCCAAACGCACCGCGGCCTGCAGCGCGCAGCGCGTGCGCATCGCGCCCGATCTCGTCGAGGGCATTGCCCTGCGCGCCGAGGCCCTGCCGGTGGGTTTTCTGTCGGCGTGGCTGCCGCCCGATCTGGAGGCGAGCGGAACGCTGGCGCTGCGTCTGGACGCCTCGCGTCGCGGCACACAGCCGCTGCGCCTGGAGGCGAGCCTCTCGTCACAGGCCTTGCGACTCGAGCCGCTCGCCGCGGGTGAGGAGATTCCGTTCGAGTTCCGCGAGATCGCGGCCTCGTTGCGCACCGAGGGACGCGGGCTGCGGCTGCGCGCTGCGGCGCTTTCCGGGGCCGAGGGCAGGATCGAGGCGGCACTGGATCTCGCAGGGCTCGAGGGGGCTGCGGGCCTGTCCGGAAGCGTGTCGGTGGCGGGTATCGAGGTGGGCCCGGTTCTGCGCATCGTGCCCGGCAGCCTGGAGAGCGCAGGCCGCCTTGACGGGCGCATCACTGTTGGCGGCAGCGTGGCGAGCCCCGCGCTTTCGGGCGAGATCGGCGTCACCGGCGGACGTTTCGCCCACGAGGGGTTGCCGCAGCCGATCGAGGACTTCAGCCTCGCGCTGCGGTTTGCGGGCGCTGACGCCGATTTCGACGGTTCTTTGCGCACGCGCGCGGGCACCGGGAACATCGACGGCAAATTCCGCTGGGCCGGCGAGGACTGGTCGGCACGCTTGCGCCTGCACGCACAGGAATTGCTGCTCGAGCCGCGCCGTGGCACCCGCATCCACGTGGTGCCGGACATCACGGTCGAGCTCGATCCGGCACTCGCCAGCATCAGCGGCGAGGTGCGGATTCCGAAGGCGGATATAGACCTCGAAGCCCTGCCGGAAACCGCTGTCAGCGTCTCGCGCGATACCGTGATGGTGGGGCAACAGAAGGCCGCGCCCGGTATCGACTACGCGCTATCGGTGAAGCTCTCGCTTGGCAAGCAGGTGCAGTTGCGCGGCTTCGGTGCAGACGCGCGGCTCGGGGGCGAGTTGCGGCTGCTGCGCAACCCGGACGCGCCGATCGAGGGCCGAGGAGAGGTGCGCATCCTCGAAGGGCGCTACACCGCCTATGGTCAGCGCCTCGAGGTGACCGAGGGCAGCAGCCTCGTGTTCAACGGGCCGCTCACGCGCCCGGCGCTGCGCATCAACGCCGTGCGACACATCGAGGACGAGCCGGTAGAGGTGGGCGTGCAGGTGCGCGGCGATGCGAAGGCACCGGAGCTGAAGGTCTTCTCGCGCCCCACCATGCCCGAGAGCCGCGCCCTGCATTACCTGCTCACCGGGCGTGCGCCCAGTTCGGGCACCGACAACGAACTCGCGGTGGGAAGCGCGATGATGCAGCTCGGCATCTCGGGTGCCGGCAAGGTCACCAGCAAGATCTTCGGCAAGCTCGGGATACAGGATTTCCAGGTCGATTCGCGCAAGGTGCAGGGCGGCACCGAGGTGCAGCTGAGCGGTTACCTCACGCCCGATCTCTACTTGCGTTATGGCGTCTCGACCTTCGAAAAAGTGAACACCTTCCGGCTGCGTTACCGGCTCACGCCGCGCTTCTTCGTCGAGGCCGTCTCCGGCGTCGAGAACGCGGTGGACTTCCTGTATTCTTTCAGCCGATGAAACCCCTCGAAATACGCCTCCCCGATGCCAGCGCCGATGTCACCGGTGCTGAACTGCTGCAATGGCACGCGAGCGCGGGCCAGGTCCTGGTCGAAGGCGATCTGCTCGCCACCGTCGATACCGGCGAAGCACTCCTCGAGATCTGCGCCCCCTGCGACGGGACGCTGGTGGTGCGTGGTGCGCTCGAAGGCGACTGGCTCGAGCCCGGGGCATTGCTGGGGCTCTTCCAGCCGGCTGCGCCAGAGGCCTTTGCCGCGGCAGCACCCGAGCCGCTCGCGCCGCCGGCATCGCCGCGGTCCGGCGGAGCCGCGCCATCGCTGGGAGAACTCGCGCGCGAGCTGCGCCTCGAGCTCGAGTCCATCCACGGCATCGACAGCGCTGCTCCTGCTGCTTCCACTGACGTTGAAGCAGATGTCCGCGGCCCGCAGCCCGTGATCATCGAGACCGCCATCAACGGCGCCACGCAGCCGGGTCGCAATCCGCACGTGCCGGTCGATACCGCGGGCATCGCGGCCGAGGCGCTCGTCTGCTTCGCCGCGGGCGCCTCCATCGTCCACACGCACACGCCCTTGAGTGATTTCAGCCTGCCCCCCTTTGATGCGGCAGAGCGGTATCTCGAGAGCTATCGCGTGGTGCTGGCCGAGCGCCCCGATGCGCTCCTCTACCCCACGATCGGTGCGGGCGGCTCCATGGCCGAGCGCCTGCAGCACATCCGCATCCTTGCCGAGGCGCGCGCGATCCGCATCGGGCTCATGGATCCGGGCTCGATGATCCTTGGCTGGGCTGATCCGGACGGCATGCCCAGCAAGCACAGCTTCATGTACCTGAACACCTACGCCGATATGGAGGTGGCGATCGCGCAGGCCACTGACCTGCAACTGGGCCTCAGCCTCGCGATCTACGAGCCGGGTTTCCTGCGCAACGCGCTGGTGTACTGGCGGCTCGGCAAGCTGCCGCCCGGTGCGATGCTGAAGTTCTATTTCGGCGGTGATGCGGGCTACATGGGCATCGGCACGGGCGTGAGCTTCGGTCTGCCGCCCACGGCGAAGGCGCTCGATGCCTACCTCGAAATGCTGGAGAGTGCGGGCTGCGATCTGCCGTGGTCGGTGGCGGTGATGGGTGGGGATCTCTTCGCCACGCCGGTGGCGAGGCTGGCGCTGGAGCGCGGGGGTCATCTGCACACGGGGCTCGAGGATCATCTGGGCGCCGATCACCCCACCAACGAGGAACTCACGCGTCAGGCCGTGGCGCTTTGCCACGAGGTGGGACGGCCGGTGGCGACGTGTGCCGAGGCGGCGCGGATTCTGCGGCTGCCGTAGTTCCCGGTTGCTGTGGCGGGCATGGCCGCCACAGCCCCTCAGCGCGGCACGCGTCTTTCCCTGAAATACCGCGGCTCTTCCACGATACCCATCAGATCCCGCCGCAGCAGATCCAGCGCCGTCGCCGCCACCATCGTCTGGAAGAGCTTGCGCGCCACGGGGAAATAAAGCTCCCGCGCACGGATGTTCCCGGCACTGCCCCACGCGACCCACACCGTACCCACCGGCTTTCCGGCCGTGCCGCCGTCAGGCCCGGCAATCCCTGACACGGCCAGCGCATGCTCCGCGCCGCTCTCACGCAGCGCCCCCGCGGCCATCTCAAGCACCACCTGCTCGCTCACCGCGCCGTGCGCCTCCAGCGTGGCGTGGCTCACACCCAGCGCGCGTTCCTTGATGCGGTTCGCGTACACCACATAGCCCGCCTCGAAGACCCGCGAGGCGCCCGGCACCTCGGTCAGCAGCGAGGCGATCAGCCCTCCGGTGCAGGATTCCGCGAGCGCGACGTGTTCGCCGCGCGCCCCCAGCAAGGCCACGACCCGCGAGGGCAGGGTGTCATTGCCCATGCCGATCACGTGATCTGCCAGCAAGGCGCGCAGCCGTTCCTCGCAGGCGATGCGGGCCGTTTGTGCGGCCTCGCTGAAGCTCGAAACCTTCAGTTCCAGCAGGGGCGCACCGGCACGAAAACCGAGTTCGACATCTGGCGGCCAATCGGGCATCTCCCGGCGGATGAGCTCCTGCAGCGAGGATTCGCCGATACCGAACAACTGGAAGCGCGTGATCACCACCGGCTCGCTGTTCGGGTACTGCGCCGCGAGCCACGGCAGGATGTGCTCCTCCAGCATCGGGCGCAGTTCACCGGGCGGACCGGGCGTGCAGAGGATCTCGCAGCCGAGGTGGTGCAGCCGGAAGCCCACCGCGCTGCCCACGCGGTTGGGGATCAGTTCCGCGCCCTGCGGCAGGAAGGCCTGCTTGCGGTTGGCGGCGTTCAGGGCGAGCCCGCGCCGGCCGCACCAGGTCTCCAGATGCGCCATGGCCGCGGCGCTCTCGACCAGCGGCACACCCGCCACCCGGGCAAGTGCCTCGGCGGTGAGGTCATCGCTGGTGGGGCCCAGCCCGCCGTTCACGATCAGCACCTCCGACATGCCGGCCAGGCGGCTGATCTCGGTGCAGAGCTGTTCCATGTCATCGCCGATGGCGAGCTTGCAGCCCACGCGCAGATTCAGCGGCTCCAGCAGCCGGGCAATGAGTGCCGAGTTGCTGTCGACCGTCACGCCGCTCATCAGCTCGTTGCCGGTCATGAGGAGGTTCAGTTTCACGCGGGGATCCCGGTCATGCGGCTGTCACACGGGCGGTGCAGCCTCGCCGGCCTCGATTGTCTCCCACCGACCGACCTGTTTGAATAGCCCGACCGCCCTTCCCACAGACGAACGCACCGTGGAATCACGCAAAATCGGCGAATTGCTGATCGAGGCCCGCGCCGTGCACCTGCAGGACGTGGAGCGGGCGCTGCAGCTGCAGGCTGCAGCCGGCGGGCGTCTGGGCTCCATTCTCTTCCGTACGGGTGCCGTCTCCGAAGATGCGCTGCTGAAAGCTCTGGGTGCCCAGCTCGAAGCGCCCGTGCTGGGTGTGGGCGCACCTTTACCCGACGAGAACCGCGTGCAGCAGGGCATCGCCGAATCCGGCATCGCGCCCGACTGGTTCGTGGATCAGCGCGTGCTGCTCTGGCACGAGGGCGACGACGCACTCGGCTGGACCGCGCAGGATCCGCTCTCGCCGCTGGTGCTGCAGGCGCTCTCGGTGTGCGCGGCAGGTCGGCGGCTCGACCTGCACCTCGCGCGGCGCCACGACCTCGACCAGTACCTCGATTTCGTCGCCCGCGAGCGGGCCATGGAGTCCATCGCCACGGGCACCGACAAGGCGCTGCGCGAACTCGCCGAAGAAGCGCCGATCATCGAGCTGGTGAACAACATCCTGGGCCAGGCGGTAGAGGCCGGCGCCTCCGACGTCCACGTCGAGGCCGGCGCCACGCAGTTCGTGGTGCGGTTGCGCGTCGATGGCGTATTGCACACGCGCATGACGCAGCCCATGGAACGCTTCCCCGCCGTGGCTTCTCGCATCAAGCTGATCTCGGGCGCGGACATCGCCGAGCGGCGCCTGCCGCAGGACGGACGTATGACCACGCGGGTCGGTGGTCGCGAGTTCGACATCCGCGTCTCGACCGCGCCGGACGTGCATGGCGAGTCGATCGTGTTGCGCCTGCTGCCGAAGGAAAGAGCGGATCTCGCGCTCGCGAACCTCGGCATGGAGCCCGATCACCTCGAGATCATGCACGGCTGGGCGCGCGAGGCGCACGGCATCGTGCTGGTCACGGGCCCCACGGGTTCGGGCAAATCCACCACGCTCTACTCGATGCTCGCGGCCGCCAACGATGGCAACCGCAAGATGATCACGGTCGAAGATCCGGTGGAGTTCCAGCTCACAGGCATCACGCAGATCCAGGCGCGCGCCGACATCGGCTACAGCTTTGCGCGGGCCTTGCGCGCGATCCTGCGCCAGGACCCGGACGTCATCATGATCGGCGAGATCCGCGACCTCGAAACTGCCGAGATCGCGATCCAGGCCGCCCTCACGGGCCACCTCGTGCTCTCCACGCTGCACACCAACGATGCCGCCTCGGCCTTCACGCGGCTGATCAACATGGGCATCGAGCCTTTCCTTGCCGCCGCGCCCGTGCGCGGCCTGCAGGCGCAGCGGCTGGTGCGGCTTCTCTGCACCGCCTGCCGCGAGCCCGCTACGGTGCCGGCCGCCATCCTGGAGGAACTTGCCGCCGTGCCCGCCTGGAACGGGCAGGGCAACTGGTTCCACGCGAAGGGCTGCCCTGTGTGCCAAGGCACCGGCTACAAGGGACGCCTCGGTATCTACGAGCTGATCCCGGTGGATGAATCCCTGCAGGCGCTGGTGGCGCGCAATGTCTCGCAGGATCAACTCAAAGCCCACGTGCGCGAGGCCGGCTGGCGCACGCTGCGCGAAGACGGGCTGCTGAAAGCGAGCCGCGGCATCACCTCCGTCGAGGAAGTGATGCGGGTCGTGAGCCAGTGACGTGAAGTTCGCCTACGAACTGCTGAACGCCGACGGCAAGCTCGAGCGCGGTGCGGTCGATGCCGCCAGCGAGGCCGAGGCCCGCCGCGGCCTGCAGCGTCAGGGCAACACCGTGCTGGGCATCGAGCCGGCGGTATCGCGGAGCCGGCGCGGGCGCGTCTCGGGCGCCACCTTGCAACTCGCCTTCACCGAGCTCTCGACGCTGCTGCGCTCGGGGCTCGGCATCGCCGAATCCGTTCAGTCCATCGCCAGCGCGCATGCCGGTGACAGTCTCGCGGACGCGCTCGACACCCTCGGCCGCGCCATCGCACAGGGCAAACCCTTTGCCGAGGCGCTGCGGCTCTCGGGCCTGCAATTGCCGGAGTATTTCTTCCAGCTCGCGCGTGCCGGCGAGATGACCGGGCGCCTTGCCGACAGCCTTGAAGAGGCGCTCGCGCAGTACACCTACGAGCGCGAACTCGCCGCCGAGATGCGCAACGCGCTCATCTACCCGGCAGTGCTGGTGGGTGTGGGCCTGCTCGCAGTGGGCCTGATGTTCAGCTTCGTCGTACCGCGTTTCGCGGGGCTGCTGAAAGACGCGGAATCGCTGCCCTGGCTTGCGTGGGCGGTGCTCTCCACCGGGCAGTTCGTGAACCAGAACCTGCTGGTGCTGCTGCTTGGCCTGTTCGTCGTGGTGGTGGGCACGGTGCGGGTGCTGCGCCGCCCGGGTGTGCGCGAGGCGATTCTCGAGCGGCTCGCCGAATTGCCCGTGGTGGGTGCGTGGATCGGCGAGTCCGCCACGGCCGGCTGGGCCGCGCTGATGGGCGCGCTGCTCGGGCAGGGCGTACCCATGCTCGATGCGCTGGAGCTCGCGAACGGCTCGGTGAAACTCGTCACGCGGCGCCGGCGCCTGGAGACCGCCGCGCGTTCGGTGAAGGCCGGGCTCGCACTTTCGAAGGCGCTGGAAGAGCAGGGCGCGCTCGATGCCACCGCCTGGAACCTGCTGCGCACCGGCGAGCGTGCCGGTCGCCTGCCCGAGATGCTGAAGGCCCTCGCCGCGCTCAGCGCGAAGAGCGGCCGCGAGCGCATGAAGCGGGTGCTGTTGCTGATCGAGCCGCTCGCGATCCTCGTGATCGGTTCGGGCATCGGCGTGATCGTGCTCGGCATCGTCCTCGCCATCACCAGCCTTACCGACATTCCCGTCTGAACCTCCGCGGCCTGCGCCGCATGCCACCAGGAGCATCCACCATGCAGAGACACTTCCGCCGCCGCAGCACCGGCTTCACGCTGATCGAGATCCTCGTGGTGCTGGTGATCCTCGGTCTGCTCGCCGGGCTCGTCGGTCCCAGGCTCTTCGGCAAGGTCGACAGCTCCAAGGTGAAGACCGCCGAGACGCAGGTGAAAATGCTGAAGACCGCGCTGCAGACCTTCCGCCTCGATGTGGGCCGATTCCCCAGCACGGACGAAGGGCTCGCTTCGCTTGCGAAGCGCCCCGAGGGCAGCGATCTCCCGGCCTGGGCCGGCCCCTACCTCGACGAGGAACTGCCGCTCGATCCGTGGGGCCACCCCTACGAGTACCGCGACCAGCCCGCCGCCGGGCAGGACTTCACGCTCTATTCGCTGGGCGCCGATGGCGAGGCGGGCGGTGAGGGAATCGCAGCCGACATCGGTTACCTCCCCTGATGTCAGGCGCGCGCGGATTCACGCTGATCGAGATCAGCGTCGCGCTCGTGATCGGCGCGCTGGTGCTCGCCATCGCCGCGCCGGCGCTCTCGCGCCTGAATGACCGTGTGCGCTTCAACGCCCGCCTGCAGGGACTCGAAGACGGCATCGCCGCATTGCCGCGGCTGGCCTATGCCACCGGCGACGAGGGCAGCCTGCAGGATCTGGCCGAGCGCCATCTCGACATCCCCAAGGGCTGGTCGCTGGTGGGCGCAGAGAACATCTTCATCAAGCGCAACGGCCTCTGCGCAGGCGGCGATGTGCGCGTAATCGCGGGGCAGAGCGAGCGGCAGCTGGAGCTCGCGCCGCCCTTCTGCACTGTGAAGGAGGGCAGCTGATGCGTGCGGCTGCCGGTTTCACGCTGCTCGAGGCGGTGGTCGCACTCACCATCCTCGGCTTCGTGCTGCTCGGCGCCTTCACCTGGGTTGGCAACGATCTCAGCGCGCTCGGCAAGGTGCGCGATCTGGCGCTCGAGGAATCCGCCGTACAGCAGGCCGTCGCCGAACTCGAGCAGGTGGATCTCTCCGCGCAGCCCACGGGCATGCTCGACTGGCGCGGCTTCCGCATCGGCTGGCGCGCGGAGTTGCTCGCGCCGGTGCGCCAGGGCCGTACCGCCACGGGCGCGCCGGGGCTTTACGACATTGCGCTTTATGCGGTGGAGCTCGACGTTGCCAGCGGGGCGCGGGTGCTGGGGCGCCAGCAATTGCGCATGGTGCAGCACGTGCTGGCGCACCGTCCGGAGGACGCGCCATGACGCGGCGCGAGCGCGGCCTCGGCTTGCTGGAATTGATAGTGGCACTGATGCTGGTGACGCTCGCTTCCACGCTGGTGATGCAGGGCATCGGCCAGGGTCTGGGGATGCTGCGCCGCGTGGCCAATGACCAGGGCGTGGCCTACCACGAACTCATGGCCCGCGCCTGGCTGCGCGAGAGCATTGCCGCGGCCGCTGCGCAGGCTGCCACCGTCAACAGCGACGGGGCGGAACAGGAGGAGGGCGACGCGGAGCCGGCCCGCCCCGCCGAGCCGCCGCGCCCCGTGTTCGCGGGCAGCGCTGCCACGCTCGAGATGCAGAGCTTCCGTCCTTTGTTGGGCGCCGAGGGTGTCGCCACGCCCATCCGCTGGAGCGCCGATCCCCGGCAGGGCCTGCGCTACGAAGAGGGCGATCAGCAGGTGCTGGTCGATGCGCTGCCGCCCTTGCAGCGCATCGAGTACCAAGGCCCCGACGGCAACTGGCAACCGCAGTGGCCGCCGGCCGATGCGCCGCTCGCGGGCGACCCGCAGGCCGACGCCTCCGCGC
>CAIXOY010000036.1 GCA_903921135.1 uncultured Gammaproteobacteria bacterium | reverse complement strand
GGCAATAGCCTGTTCTCCGCGAGCAGGCAAGGCACTGGCAGCGCTGGCACTGAGGGGGGCGGGTGGCATCGGGGCTGACTCCGGGAAGCAGGGGCTTCACCGGCTGTTGCAAGCTCCGCGCCAGCTGCTGAGCTCAGGCCATGCGGCGCAAGATCGCTGCTGGAATATCGTCGAGGGGAAGGGTCTCCACGGCGCCACCGCAGGCGACTGCAGCCCCCGGCATTCCCCACACAACGCTGCTCGCCTCGTCCTGGGCGATGGTGTGGGCTCCGGCCTCACGCATGTCCTTGAGCCCCAGGGCACCGTCCTTTCCCATGCCGGTCAATATGACGCCCAGTGCATTGGGGCCCACGTTCTGGGCCACGGAGCGGAACAGCACATCGACGGAGGGCCGGTGCCGGTTGACGGGAACATCCCCGCTCAGGCGACACCGGTAGCGCGCACCATCCCTGATGACCATCAGATGCTGGTCGCCCGGCGCGATGTAGGCGTGGCCCGGCAGGATCTGTTCGCCATCGCGCGCCTCGCTCACCTCGAGTTGGGAGCAGCGGTTCATCCGCTGTGCAAAAGGTCCGCTGAAGGAAGCGGGAATATGCTGCGTGATCACGATGCCCGGCGTCGTGACTCCCGGGAGCCGCTCCAGCACCTCACGTATCGCCTCGGTCCCACCTGTGGAGGCTCCGATGGCGATCAGGCGGTCGGTGGTGCGGAAGTGCTGCCGGGGCGCGGATGGCAGAACCTTGTCTACGGGAACATTTGCCCCGGGGACGCGCTCGGGAGCCGTGTTGCTGCCGGTGAGCTGACGGACCCGCGCCTGCGATGCGGTCTTGATTTTGGCAATCAGCTCGTCGCGGTAATCCTGGAGCGTATAGGCGATATCGACCTTGGGCTTGGTGATGAAGTCGACCGCGCCATACCGCAATGCATCGAGGGTGATCTCGGCGCCCTGCTCCGTCAGCGTGGACACCATCACGACCGGCATGGGCCGCAAGCGCATCAGGTTGCGCAGGAACGTGACGCCGTCCATGCGGGGCATCTCGACGTCCAGTGTGAGCACATCGGGATTGAGCAGCTTGATCTTTTCCCGCGCAACGAACGGGTCCTGGGCCGTGTCCACAACCTCTATCTCGGGGTCGGAGGAGAGCATCTCCGTGAGCAACTTCCTCACCAGAGCCGAGTCGTCCACCACCAGTACACGTATCCGCTTGCCCACAACCTACTCCCGGAATGCTTCCGACACGATCAACCCTGAAGTGCAGCGCGCGCCAGTACGCGGCCATAGTATTCACGCTCCCGCCTGGGCAGGGTGTCATTGGGCAGTTCGCCCAGTTTCTTCAACCTCACCCTGCCCTCACCGGGGTGGAACACCACTTTCCGCGCCTGCAGCAATCCCGTGTCCGAGGCCTCTTCGGGGATACGCTCCACCCGGAGGTAGTCCCGGACCTGGCGCAGGGTTTCACGCGAACTCTCGGCAAGCTCGGGATCGACCCGAGCCGCGCCGAAGAGCTTGGCCACGAGACCCGAGCGCCGCGCCCCGCGGGCTGCGAGCGCACCGAGCAGAGCCTCCAGCGCGAGAAATGCATGACGCTCGGAAGGGACCAGCCCGCCAACACGTGCGCTCTCCGCAAGACCCGGGGCGCAGGGCAGGAGGAACTGGAGCATCCCCCCCGTCCGGGTAAGCGGATCGTGCATGCATACCGTCAGACAGGATCCGACCACCGTGGTAATGCAATCCCGACTGCCACCCACGAACAACTGCCCCGGCACCAGCTTGGCCGTCACCAGCCCCGTGTGCGGATCGATATAACGGATGACCCTGTCGTAGGGAGGCTCGAGCGGAGGCAGTGAGGCCGCACCGGAGTAGGTACTCATGCCCCAGGCTCGGCCCGCATCAGCGCAGGACCCCGGGCAGCATCAGAACTGCAACTGCTCTTCGAGGTTGAGTTGGCAGGCAGCCATGTACAACGGCACCGACAGATTGTCCCATTGGACTCGGCTGCCGTTGCGCGTCGCGGTAGTCACGAAGGCCGTCAGCAACTGCAAGCCGGCCGTATCCGCGGAAATCACAGCGTCGAGGTCGATGATGATGCGGCCCGGATGGACCTCAATAATCTCCTGAAGACGGGACTTGAGACCCGCCGCATCAGCGATCGTCATGGTCTGCGGCAGCTTCACCGTCGAAACATCCGCCCCGATAGTCAGTTCCAGTTCCACTGTCTGCTTCCTCCGGCTCAGGCCGCCACGTCGCGCGGCGGCGGAGATACCTGCGCAAGAACCCCGCCGTTCACCAGCTTTTCGACTTCGAAGAGGATGACCATCCGATCACCGACCATGCCGAGGCCCTTCAGGTACTCCGAACCCACACTGCCGCCCATTTCCGGGGTCTTGCGGAAATCCACCGAATGGATGGTATGCACCTCGGAGACGGCATCCACCACCAGCCCCACGGTGCGCGGGTGGTCGTGGCACTCGACCCGAACGATGACGACGACCGTCTGTTCGTTGAATTCGGCAGAGCCCAGCGAGAAACGGAGCCGGAGATCGACGATCGGCACCACGTCTCCGCGCATATTGATCACGCCCAGGAGGAAAGGCGGCATGTTCGGTATCTGGGTTACCCGCTGCCAGCCCTGCACACCCTGCACTTTCAGGATATCGATCCCGTAGTGCTCGCCGTTCAGGATGAAGGTGAGGTACTGCGTCCCTCCGCCGGCGAGCGGATCGCCGAGTGCACCGTGATGTCCCTGAGTCTCTGCCATGTCCGTGCTCCCTTGTCAGGCCGCGGCCGAGGTGGCTGTGCCGATATCGGTGCGTACACCCGACAGACGGACCAGACCCGCGATGTCCACGATCAGGGATACCGTGCCGTCACCGAGTATGGTGGCGCCCAAGGTTCCCGGGACCTGGGTGAAATTGTTCTCCAGGCTCTTGATCACGACCTGGTGCTGCTCGAGGAGTTCGTCCACGGCGAGCCCCACGATGTCCCGCCCTGTCTCGACGATCACCAGCAAGCGCTCGCGCTCACTCACGGCGCCCTCACGGGGCTCCTCTCGCACGCGGAGTACGCGATTGATGCTGACCACCGGCACCGCCTCCCCGCGCAGGCGATACACGGGAGACTGACCCGTGATCATGTTGAGACGCTCGCGGTCGACCTGAACGGTCTCGACGATGGACAGCAGCGGCACCACGTAGACCTGGGTTCCCACCCGCACCAGCTGCCCATCGAGGATCGCAAGCGTGAGCGGGAGCGTGATCTGGAAGACGCTGCCCTCGCCCGGCGTGGAACTCACGTCCACCCGTCCGCCGATCTCCTGGATGTTGCTGCGGACCACGTCCATGCCAACCCCGCGACCGGACACGTCGCTCACGACGTCGGCAGTCGAGAAGCCCGGCATGAAGATGAGGTCGTTCACCTGCTGGCGGCTGAGCTCCTCGTCTTCGGCCACCAGGCCGCGCTCCTTCGCCTTGCGCAGGATTTTCTCGGAGTTGAGGCCGGCACCATCGTCGGCGACCCGGATGACGATGTTCCCGGACTCGTGGGAAGCGCTGACGAAGATCGTTCCGTGGGCGGTCTTGCCGGCCGCGATGCGCGTGGCCTCGTCCTCGATGCCGTGATCCAGCGAATTGCGGATGAGATGGACCAGCGGGTCGCCGATCTTCTCCAGAACGGTTTTGTCGAGTTCGGTCTGTTCGCCGGAGATTTCCAGTTCGATCTTCTTGCCGAGTTTCGCGCTGAGATCGTGGACGAGCCGGGGAAAACGGCTGAACGTCACGCTTACAGGCAGCATGCGCACCTGCATGACGGCTTCCTGCAATTCGCGCGTGTTGCGGGAAAGCTGCTCCAGGGTGTCACGGAGCCCCATCAGGTCCAGCCCTTCGGCGGACTCGCGACCGAACTGCGACAGCATGGCCTGCGTGATGACGAGCTCGCCCACGAGGTTCATCAGGTTGTCGACCTTGTCGATGCCGACGCGGATGGAACCGGCCTCTTTGACTGCAGGCTTCTTGCGCCGGTCCTCGGCGGGGGCCCGTCGATCAGCAGCACGGCGATCCGGCTCGGCGGGAACGGCAACCGGCGTAACCACTGCGGCCACTGAAGCCGTGGCCGGTGCAGGCGCGGACTCCGGCACACCCAGCGGCTCGATGGAAAGGTCGCACTCGCCCTCGACCCACTCGAAGACCTCGCGAACCTGCGCGAGAGAGACAGTGCCCGTGAGATCGATATCCCACGCAAGATAGATGGATTCCGGATCCAGCGATTCGAAGGATGGCAGGCGTGAAACATCGCTGCGCGTCACGCAGTCGCCGAGTTCGGACAAGGCACGCAGGATATGCAAAGGCTGGTTGCCGCTGCGCAGCAACTGCTCATGCGGTCTGAAAGAGATGCGCCAGCCCTGCGCCGGGGCGACCGCCACGCTTGCCGCGGGGGCTCCGGTGGGCGGCGCCGCCTCGGGTTCGCCATCGCGCGGCAGTTCGGCCTCCAGCAGCCGCATAAGGTCTGCGATACGCGCCTCGTCATACTCTCCGGAGTGGATTGCCTCCATCATTTCGCGCAGGCAGTCGACGCATCCGAGCAGCAACTGCACCACCGCAGGCGTGGAGGATTTCTGGCCGTTGCGCACCAGATCGAGCAGGGTTTCCATCAGGTGCGTGAAATCGGCGATCTTCTTGTAGCCGAAGGTCGCCGACCCGCCCTTGATCGAATGGGCCGCACGGAAGATGTCGTTGACAACATCGCCTCCGGCACTGCCCTCTTCGAGGTTGAGCAGGCCCGACTCCATCGTGTCGAGACCCTCGATGCACTCCTCCTCGAAGATCTTCCGGATCTCGTCGAGACTGTCACCACTCATGCCGGGATGCCTCTGGCGGATGTTGCGCGTCGGGATGTCAGGTCAGAAACCGAGGCTCGCCAGCAGGTCGTCTACAGACCCCTGCGCCAGCGCCGCTTCCTGGGGCTCCTCCGGTTCCTCCTCAGGCGATTCGGCATCGGCGAACGCGAGTTGCACGGGAAGGGTCTGGGACATCGACTTCACGTGGTTCGCGTAGGTCAGAAGCGCGATGAGGTCTTTCTGCAGGTCGCCGAGTATGCCGTTCACCTTGCGGATGGCCTGCCCGCTGAGATCCTGGAAACCCTGCGCCATCAGGATGTCCATGAGGTTGTGCTCGACCTGCTGCAGGCCTGCTTTCTGCGCCGCGAGAAAATCCCGGGGCGCAGAGACATCCGAGGCTTCCTGCTGCTCGATCGAAGCACGCAGCTCGCGCACCATGGGCAATGTCGTATCGAGGATATTCAGCGTCTTGCGGGCAGACTCCTCGCTCATCCTGACGACATTGTCCAGTTGGCTGGTAAGGCCCGCCGTACCCGATTCGTCGTGCGCGAGGTAATGCTTGCCGTGGTCGTCGACCTCGAAGGTCACGATGGCCGTGTGCAGGCCACGCGCCAGCAGGCCGAGGCCGTAATAGATGCTTTCTTCGCGAACGGCGTTGATGTTCTCGATGACAGAGAAAGCACCGGACATGTCGCGCCGCTCAAGGCAGGCCGCCAGCTCCGCCGCCTTGCCCTGAAGCCGCTCGGCGATCAATTGCTCGGGATCGAAAGTGCCACTGCTCACGCGCGTATCCTCCTTACCGGCACGCCGGGCCTACTTGCCGGCAACTCCCTTGAAGATTTTCTCGATCTTCGCTTTGAGAGTATCCGGCGTGAAGGGTTTGACGATGTAGTCGTTCACGCCGGCCTGTGCAGCCTGGATGATCTGCTCCCGCTTGGCTTCAGCGGTAACCATGAGGATGGGCATGCCCTTCAGGCGGGGATCAGCCCGCACCGCCTTCACGAGGTCTATGCCTTCCATCTGCGGCATGTTCCAGTCGGTGATCAGGAATCCGAAAGAACCGTTCTTCAGCATGGGCAGTGCAGTAGCACCGTCGTCAGCGAGCGAGATGTCCTTGAACCCGATGTCGTGAAGCACCTGCTTGACGATTCGCCGCATGCTCTCGAAGTCGTCGACGACTAGGATCTTGGTGTCGAGGGGAAGACTCATGAGGGTGGCCCGGGGTGTTTCGACGTGGGCTCGATTCTAACGCAGGAGGCGCAGCGCTTGCCATGGAGTCGCGGCCCTCAATCCGGAAGGCGTGGCCGCGCCGAGAGCTCGTCGATGGCCTTCTGCAGTCGCTTCTCGCGCTCACGGTCTTCGGCACGGCGCGCGCGCGCTTCCAGGTCCTCGAATACACGCAACTGGGCACGCATGCCCTGCCAGCGGCGTGCCTGCTCGTCGCGCTGCGCCGCCGCCGCACGCAAAGAGGACCGATGCGCCTCGAGTGTGTTGGCGAGACTGTCACGGAAGGCGGCCAGACCCTTGGCTTTCTCGCCGGGCAGACCGAGGCGCCCGGCCTCGAGCCACGCGTCGCCATACTCCGCCTCGTAGGACTCGAGTTGCCGCTGCTGCCCGTCCTTGCGCAGCACGTCCTGGTTGGCGCGGGCAAGTCCGGTGCGCGCATTGCGCTCGGCCATGGCGGCCAGCCGCACCAGCGTGCCCAACCTGCGCGAACGTTTCACCGGCGCTCAGCCGCAGGTGCGGAACGCAACTGCCGACGCGGAGCAGACGAGGCCTGCGGCACACCCGCTCTCTGCTCAGGCATGGTCTGCGGTGCGCCGAAAAGCCCCGCCAATTGCGCCACGCCCGTCGGAAAATCCACTCTCTCGTCGAAGGCCTGCTGAAGGTACTGGCGCATCGCCGGCAAGGCGGCGATGGCGCGATCCGTTTCCTCGTCGGCGCCCGGCGCATACGCTCCAACGCTTATGAGATCCCGGTTCTGCTGGTAACGGGCCCAGAGTTTCTTGAACTCCTGCGCCCAGGCGCGGTGATCGCGCGAGGCGATCGAGGGCATCACGCGGCTGATGGAGGCCTCGATGTCGACAGCGGGATACTGCCCCTCCTCCGCAAGCGTACGCGACAGCACGATGTGTCCATCGAGGATCGCGCGTGCCGCATCGGCCACGGGATCCTGCATGTCGTCGCCCTCCGCGAGCACCGTGTAGAAAGCCGTGATGGAGCCTTTTCCGGCCTCGCTGTTGCCGGCACGTTCGACAAGGTCGGGGATACGTGCAAACACGGATGGCGGATAGCCACGCGTGGCGGGGGGCTCACCGATAGCGAGGCCGATCTCGCGCTGGGCCTGCGCATACCGCGTCAGGGAGTCCATCAGCAGCAGCACGTTCTTGCCCCGATCGCGGAAGTCCTCGGCGATACGCGTGGCGAGCCGCGCCGAACGCAACCGCAGGAGCGGCGCATCATCAGCGGGAGAGACGACAATCACCGCTCTCTTCATGCCCTCGACGCCAAGGATTTCCTCGATGAACTCGCGCGCCTCACGACCCCGCTCGCCGACCAGTCCCACGACGGTGACATCGGCCTCGGTGAAGCGGGTCATCATGCCGAGCAGCATGCTCTTGCCCACGCCGCTGCCAGCGAAAATCCCGAGGCGCTGTCCTCGCCCGACGCTCAACAGTCCGTTCAGTGATCGTACGCCAACATCGAGCGGCTGGCGGATGGGCGCGCGTGCCAAGGGATTGATGGGGCGTGCATCGAGCTCCGTGAACTCCACGTCGTGAAGGGGGCCGATACCATCCAGAGGCTCACCGTCACCGCCCAGAACGCGTCCCAGAAGACCCTCGCCCACCGGCACATCGGCAGACATGCCGAGAGGCCGCACGCGCAGACCGGGACGCAGACCCGACACTTTCTGTGCGGGCATCAGGTAAACACGGTCACCCGAAAAACCCACAACCTCGGCCTGCAAGTGCCGCCCCGGCCCCTGACGGATCAGGCAGCGCTGCCCGAGCGCGGCATCGAAGCCCACGGCTTCGATGGTCATGCCGACGACGCGCGTCAGCATGCCCTCAGCGACAGGCGGACAGTCGTTGCGCAATCGCCTTGCCGCGCCCTGCATGAACTCTACAAGTGGCGTACTCACGCAGGGCGTGCCCGCGCAGCCTCGGCGCCCAGCAACTGACCGAGCATCTCGGCGAGCCGGTCGGAGACGGCGTATGCGACCGCTGACTCGCGGGTCTCGATCCGCAGGTCACCGGGGCGCAGCGCAGGATCGCTCTCGACCGTCCAGGGAGCATCGGCCGCGCGCGCAGGGAGCACCAGCTCCGCATCGCCCGGGCTCAGGAAAACGCGGATCGATTGCGCTCCTGCCGGCAGAGCGGCCAGCGCTTCATCCACGACGGTGCGAATGCTGTCGGGCTGCAGGCGAAGCTCGGTGCGCAACACCCCCTCGGCCACGCGTGTCGCTATCTCGAGCATTGCTTCACGCAGTTGTTCCTGCTGATCGGCAAGCGGTTGCTGCAGTGCCTCGACGAGTGCCGCCAACCGGGCAGCCTGGTCCTCGATGATCCGGCGCGCAGCTGCGAGCCCTTCCTCGCGGCCGCGCGCGAAGCCCTCGGAACGCCCCTTCTCCAGACCCTCCGCATAGCCCTCGCCACGCCCCTCGCGGGCGGCCTCGAGAACGATGGACTCCAACTGCCCGGCACTCACGCCCGCCGCATAGCGGCCGGCACGGATGTTCGCGGTGACTTCCTTCTCGAGGGAAGGACGGGGAACGGGCTCGGCCCGCACGCCTGATGCGCGCACACGCTCGCCGGCGCGGGAAGGCTCTGCCTTGAGGACCTGCCCCTGCGAAACGGAGGGAAGGGACCAGGCCTCGAAGGATTCAAGACGCGCGGCGGGTATGCGACGCACCGTCATTCAACACGCTCCCGACGCGCAGGGCGCGCTCATATCATCTGCTCCGAACTGCCACCGAGCACGATTTCCCCGGCGTCTGCCATCCTGCGCGCGACGGCGAGGATCTCGCGCTGCGCGGTCTCGACTTCGGTGACGCGTACGGGGCCCTTGACCTCGAGATCGTCCTTGAGGAGTTCCGCCGCACGCTTGGACATGTTGCCGAAAATCTTGGTCTTGAGATCCTCGTCGGCCGCCTTGAGGGCGAGAACGAGAACCTCGGAGGACACTTCGCGCAGCAGCGCCTGGATGCCTTTGTCGTCGATGTTCTTCAGATCGTCGAACACGAACATCAGATCCTGGATCTTGGTGCCGAGCGGCTCGTCCACTTCCTTGATGTGCTCCATCAGGGTCTGCTCGAGGCTGCTGTCCATGTTGTTCACGATATCCGCCGCGAACTTGACGCCGCCCAGGAACTGACCCTGCTGGAGCCCGGAGCCGGTGAGTTCGCCCTCGACGATCTTGTTCAGTTCCTGCAGAGCCGCCTGGTTGACCGTCTCCATCGTGGCGATACGCATCACGAGGTCAGTGCGCGCCTTCTCGCTGAATTGCGCCAGCACCTCCGCGGCCTGGTCCGGGTAGAGATAACTCAGGATGACGGCCTGTATCTGCGGGTGCTCGCCGCGGATGGTGTTGGCGACCAGTTTGGGATTCATCCAGCGCAGCGCCTCGAGCCCCTTGGTCTTGTCGCTCATCAGGATGTTGTCGATCAGCGAGTTGGCTTTCTCTTCGCCAAGCGCCTCGATCAGCACGTTGCGGATATAGCTCTCGTTGCCCACGCCAAGGCCCGTCGCCGCGTAGGCCTCGATCAGGAAACTCTCGATGACCGCTTGTACCTGCTCGGTGCTGATGTCCTGCATCTTGGTCATCTGGGCACCGACCCGCTGGACCTCTTTGGGCGTCAGATAGCGCAGGATTTTGGCCGCATTGGCCTCACCGACAGACAGCAGCAGGATGGCCGCCTTCTCTATCGGACTGGTTTCATTAAGCGCTGCTGCGTCACTCACTTTCGCGTACCCACTTGCGGACTACCTGGGCGACTTTCTCGGCGTCACCTTCGACAAGGGCCTGCACGGCTGTCATGCGGCGCTCGTACTCCCGGTTCGGTGGAGGCAGCATCGGAACTGAGTCGTCTCCGGATTCACCCTTGGCCGCGGACTCCGCCACCATGCGCTCCATGCGATGGCGCTCCTCGAGCGCACGCATCTGCCGCGCATTGCTGCTGAGCGTCCGCAAAACCGGGCGCACCACCGCGAAGACCAGCAGGAGCACCGCCATGGCACCCATTGCCAACCGGACGGCGGGCCAGAACCACGATTGCTCCCACAGCGGGATCGGAGTTTCGGGCTGATCGTCCACCGGCAAGTCGAAGAACGCGGTGTTCACCACGTTCACGCTGTCGCCTCTTCGGGCATCATAGCCCACGGCATCACGCACCAGCGTTGTCACGCGCTCTAGCGCCTGCGCGTCCCACGGCGCATTGCTGCGCTGGCCGCTTTCGGCGTTGAGACTTACGCGGTCGTCAAGCACCACCGCAACGCTCAGCCTGCGGAGCTTCCCGACCTGGTGACGCGTGTAACTGAGTGTGCGGTCGAGTTCATAGTTGCGCGTCGATTGCGTGCGCAGGTTGCCCGCCGACTGGCCAGCCGCGCTCGGCCCCACGGCCGCACCACCGGCGGACGCCGGGCCACCCGCGGGCGGTGTGACCGTTTCCGGCGCCGCGCCGTTGGCGGGAGGCTGATTGCTCAGCGCGCCAGGGATGCCACCGCCAGCCTCACCTGCCAGGCGTTGTTCCTCGGAGCGCTGTTCGCTGCGGATCGCGGGCAGGTCCGGGTTGTAGATCTCGTCGGCCTGCTCGACCGCGGTGAAGTCCACGTCCGCCGTCACCTCGGCCTTGAAGCGCCCTGCCCCCACGATCGGCTCGAGGATGCGGCGCACGCGCTCGACCATCTGGTCCTCGAGGTTGCGCGTGAAATCAAGCTGCTTGCTCGCGAGCACAGCCTCGCGGTCCTCGGCGAAGTTCGACAGCAGCCGTCCTTTCTGATCGACGATGGTGACGCCAGCAAGCTCCATGTCGGGCACGCTGGATGCCACGAGATTGCCGATGGCGCGCACCTGGGCATCCTCGACGCTGCGACCGGCAACCACTTCGAGAAGAACGGACGCGCTCGGCTTGCGCTGGTCGCGTACGAACACCGAGCGTTCGGGGATGGCGAGATGGACCCGCGCCGAACGCACGCTGGTGATGCTCGATATCGTGCGGGCGAGCTCACCCTCGAGACCACGACGGAAGCGCGCCGTCTCCATGAACTGGCTGGTGCCGAGGCCCTGCTCCTTGTCGAGCATCTCGAAGCCGACCGAACTGTCGTTCGGCATGCCGGCTTCGGCAAGCTTGAGGCGCGCCTCGCTGTAGCGCCCGTCTTCGACCAGCAACATTCCGCTGCTCGGATCCAGCCGATAGGGGATCTTGCTGGATTCGAGGACGCCGATGACGGCCGGTGAATCGAGATTCTCGAGACTGCCGTACAGCGGGCGCATGTCCGCCTCACGGGTCCAGAGCACGAGCCAGACAGCCAGCGCGACCGTCGCCGCCAGCCCGACGATCACGCCGACCTGCCGGGGAATCGACAGGCGAGCGATGCCCTCGAGGTAGGGATTCTGGGGGGCCTCGATCATCACGGCCCCTCCTCCGGCGGTCGCCAGCTGTGTGCCGGTAGTCTGGTCGTTGTCAGCCATGTCTCTTCAGCGCTCCTGGGAGTTGCCGTGGATCACACGGGCATGTTCATGATGTCCTGATAGGCCTGCACCAGCTTGTTGCGAACCTGGAGCATGGCCTCGAAGGACACACTGGACTTCTCGGCAGCGATCATCACCTGTGTCAGGCTGACCCCGGGTGTGCCGGCCTCGTAGGCCTGACGCAGGCTGCCCGCCTCCTTTTGCACCCCGTTCACCGTATCGATCGCCTGACTGAACAACGCACCGAAGCCGGGGCCGTCCTGCGGACGTGCCAGTTGGCCGGGGCCGAGGGTGCCAGGCATGATCTCGGAGGGCGGACGATTGATCTGCGTCTGCACCATCCGCATCTGCGCCAGTACCTGACTGATGTCCGCTCGCTCGACCATGTGCCCTGCCCTCCGGCGTCGACGCTCCTCTGGCTCGCCTCCCGCGTGGAAGACAGCCTTGGAACCTGACGGCTATTTGACGATTCGGGCCCTTGCGGGGCTCCGTGGTCGGGTTTTGCATTTTCCGGGCCAGATGCGGCAAGGCTTTGCCGCAGGCGGCACTCAGAGGTTGCAGATACGGATGGCGGCTGGGTCAGGGGGGGTGGCGCGAAGGCCGGCAAAGTCGAACAGGGCGGTATCGCCCAATTGGGACGGGGCGACGTTGCAGACCGCCGAGAAGATCACCTCGGAACGACCGGGGTAGCGGCGTTCCCAGTCGGCCAGCATCTGTTTGATCGCCTGGCGCTGGAGATTTTCCTGGGAGCCGCAGAGATTGCAGGGGATGATCGGGAAGCCCTTGGCCTCCGCATAGTCGGCAAGGTCGGACTCCCGGCAGTAGGCAAGCGGCCGGATCACGACATTCCCGCCGTCGTCACTCAGCAACTTGGGAGGCATCGCTTTCAGCTTGCCGCCGAAGAACATGTTCAGGAACAGGGTCTCGACGATGTCGTCCCGGTGGTGGCCAAGGGCGATTTTCGTGGCGCCGATCTCACGGGCGAAACCATAGAGGTTGCCGCGCCGGAGCCGGGAACACAGCCCGCAGGTGGTCTTGCCTTCGGGCACCAGGGATTTGACGATGCTGTAGGTATCCCGCTCCAGGATATGGAATGGCACACCGATACCGGAGAGATAACGCGGCAGCACGTCCTCCGGGAAGCCGGGCTGCTTCTGGTCGAGGTTCACGGCAACAAGCTCGAAGCGCACGGGGGCCGTACGCTGAAGATTCAGCAGGATGTCCAGCATCCCGTAAGAGTCCTTCCCGCCCGAGAGACAGACCATGACGAGGTCGCCGTCCTCGATCATGCGGTAGTCCTCGATCGCCTGACCGACGTTGCGTCGGAGGCGCTTCTGGAGCTTGTTGAACTCGGTCCGGCTTTTACGGGGGTCGGATTGCGCCAAGATCGCGCCCTCCGCGCGGTGGATGAGGGCGCGGATTCTACGCGCGGTGCCGGCAATCTGTCCCGGCGGGATGCGGCTCGCCCGGCGCGATGCGCGGTAGCGGCGCCGCAGGTCAGGGCTTACAATCGCGCGCGGTCCGGCTGCCTCGCACCAGGCCCGCACATCCCAGCAACACCCCGCGACAGGAATCACGCGATGAAGAAGCCCGTCCGAGTCACCGTCACCGGCGCCGCCGGCCAGATCAGCTACAGCCTGCTGTTCAGGATCGCCTCCGGCAGTATGCTCGGGCCGGATCAGCCAGTGATCCTCCATATGCTCGAGATCACGCCGGCACTCGAAGCCCTGCGCGGCGTGGCCATGGAACTCGAAGACTGTGCCTTCCCCCTGCTCGCGGGCATGGTCTGCACCGACGACCCGCAAACGGCCTTCCGTGACGCGGACTATGCGCTGCTGGTAGGCGCCCGTCCCCGCGGCCCAGGCATGGAGAGAAAGGACCTGCTCGAGGCGAACGCAGCGATATTCTCGGTTCAGGGCAAGGCCATCAACGCGGCAGCATCACGCGGCATCAAGGTTCTGATCGTCGGCAACCCCGCCAACACCAACGCCCTGATCGCGCAGCGCAACGCGCCCGATATCGATCCTCGCCAGTTCACCGCCATGACCCGGCTCGACCACAACCGCGCGATGAGCCAACTCGCGAACAAGACCGGGACGGATGTGAACGCGATCCGTCATATGACGATCTGGGGCAACCACTCCTCGACGCAGTACCCTGACCTCTTCAACGCCCTGGTCGGCGGCAAATCTGCCATCGACATGGTCGATCGCAGCTGGTACGAACAGGACTTCATCCCCACAGTGCAGCAACGTGGCGCCGCGGTGATCAAATCGAGAGGGGCCTCCAGCGCCGCCTCCGCAGCCAACGCGGCTGTCGACCACATGCGCAGCTGGGCTCTGGGAACCGCCGAAGACGACTGGGTCAGCATGGGCGTGTACAGCGATGGCAGCTATGGCATACAGCAGGGTCTGATCTATTCCTTCCCCTGCATTTGCCGCAACGGTGAGTGGCGGATCGTGCAGGATGCGTCCATCAACGATTTCTCCCGCGCACGGATGCAAGCCACCGAGAAGGAACTTCAGGAAGAGCGCGACGCCGTCTCCCACCTGCTGCCCTGAGCACGCGCCGGCACGACACATCAGCGTGTCGTGCCGGCAGTTCCCCGCCCTTCAAGACCCGGCCGCACCCGCCGATAACCCCGACAGGGCTCGTCTATACTGCTCCGGCTGTCCGGACATCACGGGAAGACCAGATTCATGGCGGAAGGAGCGATCAGGCGACTGCTATCCGGGCTGCGCAAGCGGCCGGACGAGCAAGACGCTGCCTCGACATCCGACCGTGAGCCGGCACAAGCGAGTTTCGAGCAGGTGGTCATACGCCTGCAGCAACTGGTCGAAGAGCGCAGTTTTGTGGATGTCCGGTTTCCGGGTCGCTCCGACACCACCTATCAAAGCCTGATCCTCAAGATCGACCCGCTCGAACGCTTCCTCCTGATCGATGAATTGTTCCCTGCCCACGGCGCCTTTTTTGTCACGCCCGGGGAAGAAGTCGAGATCACGAGCATCCGGCGCGGCATCCCGGTCCGCTTCAGTTCGTGGATCAAGGCAATCAGCCTCGACGAGGCCGATGGCTACCCGGCCTACCGGCTTGCGCTGCCCGACTCGGTTGAAGCCAAGCAGCGCCGGATGTCTTTCCGGATCTCGGTGGACGCTGAAGCCGGGCTGAAACTCAGGATACGGGGCCCTGATGGCGGCCGCCTGCTCTGCACGGTGCAGGATCTCTCGATGGGAGGCCTGGGCTTCACGTGTCAGGGCAACCTCGGCGACATGTTGCGCGCGAACAACCAGTTGAAGGCATGCCTGCTGTCACTGCCTGGCTCGCCCGAGATCAACTGCGATCTCGAGGCCCGGAAGTTCGAGTTCCGCAAGGCGCCGTACCGGCACACCATGGTCGGGGCCCGCTTTGAAGGCCTGAGCGGACCGGGTCAAAGGCAGGTGGAGAACTGCATTTCCACGCTCCAGCGTCAGGCAAAACGCGGCAACCGCGAACACTGACTCAGCCCCCGTTGCGCAAGACCACAGCGGGCGGCGTGTCGACGACGCGACGGCACGTGATCATGCCAAGGAGCGCGCAGACCACCGCCCCGAGAAGCGGCCCCGCCACCCAGACCACGGGGTGGAAGCTCGGCTGCAGATCCATGAGACGTACCTGCACCAGCCACGCTGCAGACTCCGCACCGGCCGTGGCCAGGACACCAGCGAAGCCGCCCAGCAACGCGAACTCCATCACCAGACTCCCCAGGACCAGGCCTCTACCCGCCCCGAGCGTACGGAGGATCGCGCTCTCCCGGAAGCGCAGTTCCAGCCCCGCCTGCACGCTGGCGACCATGACCAGAGCACCCGCCGCCAGCAACAGCCCCAACACCAGTTCCACGGCCAACGCCAACTGCCGGGTGACGCCACGCACCTGCGCGAGGATGGCGTCCATCTCGATCACGCTGACGGTGGGGAACTCGCGCAGCAGTTCGTTCACCACCGGCCCCGACCCGGGTGGCAGATAAAAACTGGTGAGCCACATCGCGGCCTGCGCCTCGAGGCTGCGTCGAGGGAAGAGAAGGAAGAAGTTGGGACGCATGCTGTCCCAGTCGAGATCGCGGATGCTGGTCAGGCGCGCCTCGATGCGGTCTGCGCCGATCTGGAGAGCGAGGCGGTCGCCGAGCTTGAGTCCCAGCGCCCGGGCCACACCCGCCTCGGCAGATACCTCGCCTGCAGCGTCCGCAGGCCACCACTGACCCTCGAGCAGGGTGTTGCCCTCGGGAAGGGTGTCGGACCACGCCAGGTTCCAATCCCGGTCAAGGTTCAGTTCGTGGCCGGGCTGCACCCGCGCCGGCGATCCGTTCACCTCCAGAACCCTCCCGGGAACCATGGGAAACAGGCCGGCTGCCTCGAGCTTGCGCTCACCCAGGAACCGCTCGAGGGGTTGTACCTGATACGGCGCGATGTTCAGCAGGAAGTGATTCGGCGTGCGCGGCGGCAACTGTCGCTGCCAATCGTCCATCAAGGCACCACGCAGCAGGACCATGAGCAGGCCGAGCATGATGCACAAGCCGAACACCAGTACTTGCAAGGCATTGAGGGCGGCATGGCGCTGCAAGGCACCGAAGGCGAGCCGAAGCGCACTGTTCGCCCGCGCTCCGGGCACCCGGGCGCGACGCAAAATGGCATGCGTGCACGCCCACACCACCGCCGCCGCTCCCAGCAGGCAGCACAACACAATCAAACCGATACCGGGATCTCCGCTATACCACCAGAGAAGCACACCGAGCGATGCGAAGCCTGCTGCGTAGATGCTCCGGCCCGCAACGCCCTCCTGAACATCCTCGCGCAATACGCGCAGCGGCGAGGCAGCGGACATCGCCACGACCGGCGGCGCTGCAAGGCCTGCCAGGCAAACCAGCCCGGTGCCCGCCCCGAGCAGCAGCGGCCGCCATCCGGGTGCCGGAACCTCCATATCCAGCATCGATGCGATCACCGCGAACACCGCCTCCTGCAGAAGCCAGCCCATGGCCCAACCGAGCACGGTACCCGCCGCTGCAAGCAACAACAGGTTCACGAAATAGAGCCTTCGTATATCGCCGGCACCCAGGCCAAGCGTCTTGAGGATGGCCACATATCCCGTGTGCCGGCGCGTGTATCGCCGCGCGGCCATGGCGAGCGCAACGCCTGCCATGACAACACCGAGGGAGCCCGCCAGGAGCAGGAAGGATTCGGCCCGGGCCAGCGACCGCGCCACGCGCGGCTGCCCATCCGCCATGGTCAGAAGACGCTGACTGGGCAAGAGGCGAGGCTCAACCGAGGCGCGCCACCGTGCGACGGCCGCTTTCTCGCCCGCAAAAAGGTAGGAGTACTGCACCCTGCTGCCGGGCTGTATCACCCCGGTGGCCGGGATGTCCTCGAGATTCATCATCAGACGCGGCCCGAAGGCGACGAAACTGGCGCCGGCATCGGGTTCGCTCACCAGCACTGCCGAGACGCGCAGGCTCGCGAGTCCGATCTCCGCGAGGTCACCCACACGGATACCGAGGGATTGCAGCAAGCGCGTATCTGCCCACACCTCGCCGCGCGGGGGCCCCTGTGAGCGAATGAGCGCGGCATCGCCCGGCCTCTCCGAGATGCCCAGCTTCCCCAGCAGCGGGTAGGCCGCACTGACCGCCTTGACCGAGGCGAGCTGCATCGCGTCCCCCGCGATGGCCATGGTGGCGAAATCCAGCACGCTCGCGTCACGCAGGCCGGCCTTGCGCGCCTCCAGAAGCCATTCCTGCGGTACGGCCTCGCGCGAGCGCAGCACCAGATCCCCCGCAAGGAACGCCGACCCGCGTCGCTCGACGGCGGATTGCAGCCGATCGACGAACATCCCGAGCGTCGTCACGATGCCCACGGCAAGCGCGAGCGCCGCGAGCAGCATGCCCAGTTCGCCGCCCCTCCAATCACGCCACAACAGACGCAGTGCGAGACTCATGCTCCGACGCCCGGCACGACCAGACATCCCGCTTCGAGTACGAGCCGGCGATCGCAGCGTGACGCCAGCCGCTCGTCGTGGGTGACCAGCACGAGGGTCGCGCCCTGCTCCTCACGCAGGCCGAACAACAAGTCCATCACGCGAAGGCTTGAGGCTGAATCGAGGTTTCCGGTGGGTTCGTCGGCGAACAGCAGACGCGGCTGCGTGGCAAAAGCCCGCGCAATCGCTACCCGCTGTTGCTCGCCGCCCGAGAGCTGTCGCGGGTAATGCGAGAGGCGCGCCTCCAGCCCGACGCGGGCGAGGAAATCCCGCGCGCGTACTGCCGCGTCCCGATCACCGCGGATTTCCAGCGGGAGCATGACGTTCTCCAGCGCAGACAGCCCGGGCAGCAACTGGAAGGACTGGAACACGAAACCGACGCTGCGCCCGCGCAAACGCGCGCGGGCGTCCTCATCGAGACGGGTGATGTCGTCTCCATCGATCAGGATGGCACCCGTACTCGGCAGATCGAGCCCCGCGAGCAAGCCGAGCAGCGTCGACTTTCCGGAGCCCGATGCGCCAACGATGGCGACGGCCTCACCCGGATTGATTTCGAAACTGATCCCTTCCAAGATGCGGAGCGCGCCCGCAGCGGTCGCGATGTCTTTTCCCACTTCCGCGGCCCTGATCGACGCACCCATGCTTCGCAGATTCCTTGTTCGTTCGCTCGTGGCCTTCGCTGCCGCGGCATTATTCTCGACTGCACCCGCCCGCGCCATCGCCGGCACCGTTCTCGTGCTGGGTGACAGCATCAGCGCGGGCTACGGCGTACCTGCAGGGTCAGGCTGGGTGGCCCTGCTCGCCAAGGCTTTGCACGCCGAGGCCACCACGGTGGTAAACGCGAGCATCAGCGGCGAGACCACCGAGGGAGGCAAGGCACGCCTGCCTGCACTGCTGTCCTCGCACAGTCCGTCCGTGGTCGTGCTGGAACTGGGCGGAAACGACGGACTGCGCGGCTTCCCGCTCGCGGTCACGCGCGCCAATCTGGAACGCATGATCAAGGACGCGCAAAGCGCTGGCGCCTCGGTGCTGCTCCTCGGCATGCGCATTCCGCCCAACTACGGCCCTCGCTACACCGAGGGCTTCCACGCACTGTACGGGGAACTCGGCACCGCACACGGCACGGCACTGGTGCCCTTCCTGCTCGAAGGCATCGCGGGCATACCCGGCAATATGCAGGACGACGGCATCCACCCCGTGGCAGCGGTGCAACCTGCGATCGTCGAGCGTGTTCTGCCTGCGCTACGGCCGCTGTTACGCCCGTGAGGATGCCGTGGATCAAACGCTGAGCCCCGCCGAAGCCGCCGAATTGCTTGCGCGCGACAGGGCCCATGCCTGGCACCCCTACGCGTCGATGACGTCTCCGCCACCGGCATACCCGGTGGTGGCGGCGCAGGGCGTCAGGCTCCAACTGGCAGATGGCCGGGAACTGATCGACGGCATGGCCTCCTGGTGGGCGGCCATTCACGGCTACAACCACCCTGTCTTGAACGCGGCACTGCGCGCGCAACTCGACAAGATGGCGCACGTGATGTTCGGCGGCATCACCCACCCTGCGGCTGCGGAACTGTGCGAACTGCTCGCCGGCATCGCCCCCGGGAAACTGCCGCACGTGTTCCTGAGCGACTCAGGCTCCGTCGCGGTGGAAGTGGGGATCAAGATGGCCCTGCAGTTCCACCTCTCGCAGGGCCGCAGCACGCGCAAACGGCTGCTCTCGCTGCGTGGCGGCTACCACGGCGACACCTTCATGGCGATGTCGGTGTGTGACCCTGTCACGGGCATGCACCACCTCTTCAGCGGCGCGTTTCCCGAACAGGTGTTCGCACCACGGCCGGAGGCAGGCTTCGACGCAGAAGCAGACGACGCCGCGCTCGCCGCGGACATCGCCGGCTTCGAGGCAACGCTCCAAGCGCACGCATACGAACTCGCCGCGGTGATCCTCGAACCCGTGGTGCAGGGCGCCGGCGGGATGCACTTCTACTCGCCCGCTTTTCTGGCGGCCGTGCGCAGGCTCTGCGATGCGCACGAGGTGCTGCTGATCGCCGACGAGATCGCGACCGGCTTCGGTCGTACCGGCAGACTCTTCGCCTGCGAGCACGCTGGCATCGCACCGGACATCCTGTGCATCGGCAAGGCGCTGACGGGTGGATACATGTCTCTCGCCGCGACGCTCGCCAGCGAGCGCGTCTCGCGCGGGATCTGCGAGGGCGAGGCCGGCGTGCTGATGCATGGTCCTACCTTCATGGGCAACCCGCTTGCCTGCTCCGTCGCGCTGGCGAGCATCCGCCTGCTGCTTTCGCAGCCGTGGCAGCGGTGCGTGAAAGCAATGGAATCCGGTCTGCGCGAGGGCCTCGCCCCTGCAGCTCGCCTACCCGGCGTGCGGGAGGTACGGGTGCTCGGCGGCATAGGCGTCGTGGAAATGCACAGCCCTGTCGACATGACCCGCATACAGCGGCGCCTGGTCGACCGTGGCGTGTGGATCAGGCCCTTCGGCAGGCTGGTCTACACCATGCCTCCGTTTATCATGCAGCCCGACGATCTGGCGGCACTCACCCGGGGCATCGTCGACACCCTCGAAACCCTCGATGAAGGAGACAACTGATGAGCGATATGAACGTGCAAGTGACACGGGACTACGACTTCACGGCCGCCGCCGTGTGGGGTGTGCTGGGCAACTTCGGGGATTTGTCGTGGGCAAACAACCCGCCCGTGGAAGTCATCGGCAGCGGCCCCGGCATGATCCGACGGCTCACCATGCCCGGCATGGCGCCCATCGACGAACAACTCGAGTCCATAGATCACACCTCGCGCACCCTCGCCTACACCATCCCCAGGGGCCTGCCGATGCCGGTGAAAAACTACGCCGCCGTGATCCACGTCGACGAAACCGGCCCGGGCAGCTGCCGCGTTCGCTGGAACGCCACCGCAGTGCCTGACGGCGTGAGCGCCGAGCAGGCAGGGCAGATCATCGAAGGCGCGTACGGCCAGATGCTGGGCTGGTTGCAGGACCGGCTCGCGCAGGGCTGAAGGGAGCTCCCACTCGCAAGAGCGTGCGCGCGAACCGTTTCGAGCGGATTCACTGACCGTCCGGGAGCACAGACCATGACGCTCGCTCTTTACAGCTACTTCCGCTCCTCCGCAGCGTTCCGCGTACGTATCGCGCTGGAACTGAAGGGCGCGGATTACCGCATCATCCCGGTGAACCTGCTGGCGGGCGAGCAGCGCGAACCCGCCTTCCGCGCGCGCAATCCGCAGGGCTTCGTGCCGGCGCTGGAATTGCCCGACGGCAGCCTGCTCACGCAGTCGGCCGCGATCATCGAGTGGCTGGAGGCCACGCAGCCCGGGCCGCCACTCCTGCCCGCCACCGAGCCGGAGCGTGCGCGCATCCGGGCTATCTGCGGCGTGGTGGCCTGCGACATCCACCCGCTCAACAATCTGCGGGTGCTGCAGTATCTGGAACACGAACTCGCGCAGGACAAAGACGCGCGCAACCGCTGGTACCATCACTGGCTGGCCGAGGGCTTCATGGCATTGGAGCCGCTGCTGCCGGAAGACGGGTTCTGCAGCGGCGAGGCAGCCGGCATGGCCGAGGCCTTCATCGTGCCGCAGGTGGTGAACGCGCAGCGCTTCCGGTTTGCAGTGGATCCGTATCCGCGACTGTCTGCGCTCTTCGAACGCTGCATGGCACTCGATCCTTTCGTGCGAGCGCACCCGGAGTCCCAGCCCGACCGCAACTGAACACCGCCGGAGAACGCTGGCATGCAGCAACTGACAGGGATGGACACGCTCTTCCTCACGCAGGAGAGCGAACGCGCACCGCTGCACATCGCGCCACTGCTGATCTATGACCCCTCGACCGCACCCGGCGGGCTCGTCAGGTTCAAGGACATCCTGCGCCTCTTCGCGAGTCGCCTGCACCTCGCGCCCATTTTCCGGCGCCGCCTGGTCGATGTGCCTTTCGGCCTGGATTACCCGTACTGGATCGAGTCGGCGGATTTCGATCTGGAATTCCACGTGCGCCATATCGCTCTGCCCAAGCCGGGCGACTGGCGCCAGCTCTGCATCCAGATCGCACGGCTTCACTCGCGCCCGCTGGACCGCTCGCACCCGCTCTGGGAAGCCTACGTGATCGAAGGTCTCGACAATGTCGAGGGGCTCCCGCCGGGTTGCTTCGCACTGTTCCTGAAAATGCACCATGCGGCCATCGACGGCATCTCGGGCGCGGAGATCATCGGGGCGATACACGACACCACAGCGGAACCGCGTCCGCGTGAGGATCTTCGCGCGCGCCGCTGGCGCCCCGAAGCCGTGCCCAACGCCGCGTCCCTCCTCGCCCGCGCCGCGCTCGGAAACCTGCGCCAGCCGGGACGCGCGCTGCAGGCAGCGGCTGACGTGCTTCCGGCGCTGAACCGCGTCCGGGAGGGTCTGCGGGAAAACCGCTTCCACGGCATCCGCGAACGCGTGAACACCCGCTTCAATGGCCGCATCACCGCGCACAGAAGTGTGGATGCACGTTTCTTCCCGCTCGAGTCGATCAAGAAGATCAAGGATCTGGTGCCGGGCGCCACGGTGAACGATGTGGTGGTGACGATCGTTGCCGGCGCCCTGCGCCAGTATCTGCTCGCAAAGGGAGAACTCCCCGCCGTTTCCCTGGTAGCCGGTGCGCCGATAAACGTGCGCGATGCCGGGGATCGTAGCGGCGGCAACGTGATCAGCATGATGACGCTCTCGATCTACACCGACATCGCGGACCCGCTGGAGCGATTGCACCAGGTGCACGAAGAGTGCGTCTCTTCCAAGGAATACTCGAGCGCGGTCGGCGCGCGCACACTGACAGACCTGACGCAAACGATTCCGCCGCGCATCGCTGCACTCGGCTTCCGCGCTGCGAGCGAGACCATGCTCCGCACCGGCGCGACCTCGCCGATCAACACCATCATTTCCAACGTGCCCGGCCCGCAAGTGCCGCTGTACCTCTGCGGCGCAAAACTGGTGTGCAGCGCGGGCTGCGGCCCACTGCTCGATCACATGGGCCTGTTCCATGCCGTACTGAGCTACGAGGGCGGACTTTCCATCACGGCCACGGCCTGCCGCGAGATGCTGCCGGACCCGGCGTTCTATGCCGAGTGCATACAGGGTTCCTTCGACGAATTGAAAAACGCCGCGGAGCGTCTGGGACGGCGACGGCGCAAGGCCATGTCGGGGCCGCGCAAGACGCGCGCGCCACGCTCGCGCCGCACCGGTTGATCCAGCATACTGGCGAGGCCGTAACCCACGGCCTCAGTACTTTTGCGCAGGAGCCCTCACGGTGATAGAACAACTGACCGAGAACTACCGCGCCATCCTGCAAGGCATCGGCGAAGATCCGGAACGCGAAGGCCTGCGGGACACCCCGAAACGCGCCGCCAAGGCGATGGCCTATCTCACCGAGGGTTACCGCACGGACCTCGACGCCATCGTGAACAACGCTGTCTTCGAATCCGATAACGACGAGATGGTCCTCGTCCGCGACATCGAGCTCTACTCCCTCTGCGAGCATCACCTGTTGCCGTTCATCGGGCGCTGCCACGTGGCGTACCTGCCGGCCGGCAAGGTGCTCGGGCTTTCCAAGGTTGCACGCATCACCGACATGTTCTCGCGCCGCTTGCAGATCCAGGAAAACCTCACGCTGCAGATCGCGAACGCAGTGCAACAGGTTACCGACGCCAAGGGCGTAGGCGTGATCGTGGAAGCGAAGCACATGTGCATGATGATGCGCGGCGTGCAGAAGCAGAACTCCGTGATGACCACCTCCGTGATGCTCGGGCGCATGCGGGACAACCCCGCCACCCGCCAGGAGTTCCTCTCCCTCGCGCGTGCCCCGCGCGACTGATCCGGCAGCACCAAAGCTCACACGACCACGCACCCGATTCTGATGACCGGTCCTGCTGCTCCACGCGTCCGTCGCCAGAGTGCCTGGTCGATGGAGCAGATCGCCTCTTTCCTCGATCCCTGCACGATTCCCCTGCGTATCGCCTGCAATGCAGGCAGGGGCTTCCCCTCGCTCAACTCCATGTGGTTCGAGTACAGGGACAACAGTCTCTGGTGCGCCACTCATGCCAGCAGCGCAGTGCTGGGATTCCTGCAGGCCGATGCACGCTGCGCCTTCGAAGTCGCACCCAATGAGCCGCCGTATTGCGGCGTCCGGGGGCAAGCCAAGGCAGAGCTTTCCAAAGACGGCGCTGGTGAATTGCTGGAGCGTCTTATCGCACGCTATCTGGGTGACAGTAACCCGGGGCTTGCGAACTGGCTGATGTCGAGGGTCGAGGACGAGTGGCTGATTCGGCTGGAACCGATCTGGTTCAGCGCGTGGGATTACCGCGCCCGGATGGCACCGCCACCCGGGCGCGACTGACTCAGACGAAGACGTCGGCGTTTTTCATCCCGAGTTGCACGGCGCCAAAGTTGCGCGCGAACGAAGTCGGGTTGTTGGCCACGTGCGAGCGCGCGGTATTCACGTCGAGGAAGCGCTGCTGGATGGGGCTGCCGAGGAACACAGATCTGCCACCCGCGTTGGCGAACAACTCACTCACCGTGGCGACGGACTTCTCGATGATGCGCGAGGCCTCGTAGCGGAAGCGCACACGCTCGTTCATGGGGATCTCATCCCCTGACTCCACACAGCCCACCATGCGCTCCAGCGCACGGTCGAGCATCGCCTGCATCTCCTCGATCGCCATGTCAGCGCGGGCGGCAACTTCCTGCGTGTGGGAGTCACCGGAGAGCTTGGTCGGGTCGTTGCTGGAGCGGTTCTGTGCGCCGTGAACAAACAACCGCAGCGCTGCACGGCTCGCACCGATGGCAGGGTTGGAGACGGTGCGGCAGAAGAGCTGGCCCCACGGAATGCGGTAGTAGGGGCTGCTGTTCACCGCATTCCCGGGATTCTGGATCAGGAAACCGTCCATCTGTTTGTGGGTGCGGTAGTCGGGAACGAACTGGTCCTCGACCACGATGTCGTGGCTGCCAGTGCCCTGCAGGCCCATCGAGTGCCAGGTGTCCTCGATGCGGTAATCGGAGCGCGGCAGAAGGAAGGTGCGGTAACCATCATTGGGAATGATGGCGCCAAGGAACACCCAGTCGCAGTGCTGGCAACCGCTCGACCATCCCCAGCGGCCGCTCAGGCGGAAGCCGCCCTCCACCACCGTCACCTTGCCCATCGGAGCATACGAGGAGGAAATGAGGTCGTTCTTGCTGGACCAGACTTCCTGCTGGGCGCGGTCGTCGAAGAGCGCGAGCTGGAAGGCATGGACCGACACGATGCCACCGGCCCAGGCGGTGGACATGCAGCCCTCGGCGATCTTCTGCTGGGCGCGGAAGAACTCGCGCGGATCGGCCTCGAAGCCGCCATAGCGCAGCGGCTGGAAAATCTTGAAGAACCCTGCCTCGCGCAATTCAGCGATGGATTCATCGGGTACGCGCCGGTCGTCTCGCGCGCGGGCTGCCCTCTCCTCGAACACCGGCACCAGCGACTCGATGGTGGCGTGCATGCGCGCGAGTGCGGCTTGCTGGGGAAGGTCACGGTTGGCGATATTCATGCGTGTTCCTCACAGTAACGATGGAAGCACTACGGCAGGGGGGAGCCTGCGGTTCAGATCCGGCTGGCTCCGACCAGAACAGCCCGGAAATCGTTGACGTTGGTCAGCGTGGGCCGGCGTTCGAGAGCCGCGCCAAGTGTAGCGAAAAACGCGTGCGTGTCGCTCCTCTCAATGAATGACGAAACGGCAAGCCCGCGCGCGGCGGCAGAGGCCAGCACGGAGGGGTCGAACCAGGCGCCCGCCCCACCGCTGCCGTCCACGCCGTCGGTATCCGCGGCGAGGCCCGCGATGTCCACCTCGGGGCCCAACTGATCGAGTAGCGCCGCGAGGTATGTGGTGTTGCGCCCGCCACGCCCCGCGCCGTTCACCCTGACACCGGTTTCGCCGCCGGAGAGGATCACGCCGCACCACCCCGCAGAGAGACGATCGAGCGCCAGAGCTGCATGTGCGCGACCGAGAGAGGACGCATCGCCCCCAAGTTCCGCGCCCAGATCCAGCACCGCAAGCCCCAGCCGCCTCGCCGTGGCCGATGCCGCTGCAAGCGCGGTCGCAGGTGTTGCGATCAGTCGGTAATCGACGTGCTCGAAGCGCCCGCCGAGCGGCTTCGGGCTCTCGGAGGCCGGGTCCTCCAGCCATGCACGCACAACGGCCGGGGCCGGGATCGCGTAGCGATCGAGGACGGCGAGCGCATCCGAACGTGTGCCGGGGTCCGGACTGAACGGTCCGGAGCCGATCACCGAGGGATCGTCCAGAGGCACGTCCGAGATCCCAAGACACAGCACCGGGCACGGCCAGGCCGCCTGCGCCAGACGCCCCCCCTTCAGCAGCGACAGGTGCTTGCGTACGCAGTTGATCTCGGTAATGCCCGCACCGGAGCGCAGCAGCAAATCCATGACTTCGCGCTTGGCGGCCAGCGACACACCGCGCGGTGGCAGACAGCTAAGCGAGGAGGCACCGCCAGAGAGCAGGCACACGAGCCGCTCGCCGGCGCGCGAGGCCGCCCTGACGCTCTCCAGCATCGCCCTGCCCGCCTCCAGCGCTACGGCGTCCGGCAGCGGATGTGCCGCCTCGCGCACCTCCACGCGGCCAGCAGGCATCGCATGGCCATATGGCGTCACCACCCAGCCGCTCAAGGGGCCGCGCCAATGACGGTCGAGAGCCGCCGCCATCGATGCCGCAGCCTTGCCCGCGCCTGTCACGCGCAGGGGACGGTCGCGATCCTCCGGCAGATGGGCGGGAAGCACGCGCGCCGGATCGGCGGCTTCCACCATTGCGCTGTACAGACGCAACAGAAGCGTTGCGGGCCGGCCGGGAGCAGCGTGCGTGGAGAGGTCTTCCATGGCTGCGTTGTAGCCGCCGGGCCGGCCCTGCGGCAAGCGCTTGTGGCGTGATGGGTGGCAGTGCTATTCAGCGGGGAAGACACGTGGAGGGAACACGATGATCAGGGAACACATCCTGCAGCCTCTGTTGGGCGGCCTCGGATTTGCCGAGGCACCGCGCTGGCACGCCGGCGCGCTCTGGGTCTCGGACATCGCCCGCCACGAGGTGCTGCGCATCGATGTCTGCAGCGCGGCGGTGGAACGGGTGTTCACCACACCCGGCGAGCCCTCGGGCCTCGGCTGGTTGCCCGACGGCAGCCTGCTGGTGGTGCAGATGGAGGAACACACCGTGCTGCGAGGGAGCGCTGATGCCCTTGCGCTCTACGCGCAGACCGGGGCGTTCAGTCGCGGAAAACTCAACGACATGGTGGTCGGCGCCGATGGACGCGCGTGGCTCAGCAACATGGGCTTCGACTACGAGACGGAAACCGCATGTTCCACCACGCTGGTGGCCGTCGATCCGCAGGGCGTCGCATACGCTGCGGCCACGGACCTCTGGTGCCCGAACGGCATGGCGATAGCCCCGTCCGGGCGACAGCTCGTCGTCGGTCAATCCGCCTCGCGCGAGGTACTGGAGTTCGATATCGACAGCGAAGCCAATCTCGGCGAGCGGCGTGTGTTCGGCACGCTGCCAGAGGGGGCGTGCAGCGATGGCTTGTGCATGGACGCCGCCGGCGCGCTCTGGATTGCCTCCCCCACCACGCGGGAATTCCTGCGCATGGAGCGCGGCGGGCGAATCAGCGATCGCGTGCCCACGCCGGAGCGACACGCCATCGCCTGCGTCCTCGGTGGCGAAGACCGGCGCACGCTTTTCTGCCTCACGTCTTCCACCTTGAGCCTGCGGGCCGCCCGCGGCACCGCAGAGGGTCGAATCGGCACCGTTCGGGTTGACGTCGCAGGGGCGGGCACGCCATGAGCGGCGTGCAGAAGCACTGGATCAGCGCACAGGATCTGCTCGAGGACGCGCTGCGGCTTGCCGCGCGCGTGCGCGGGAGCGGCTTCCGGCCCGATGTGATCGTCGGGCTCTGGCGCGGGGGCGCGCCCGTGGCCGTGGCGGTTCATGAGGCCCTGCGATTCCACGGCATCGAGGCGGC
>CAIXOY010000035.1 GCA_903921135.1 uncultured Gammaproteobacteria bacterium | reverse complement strand
GCGCAGGGCGGGCTGGTGGCCTGGGCGCACATGCCGTTTCCCAATGCGGAACTGCCTATCGATGTGGCGCTCGACAAGATCGATGCCGTCGAGACGATGGTGTTCGGCAACCCGATGCACGAGCACCCCGCGTGGAATGTGCGTGGGAAGTGGATGCCGCCCGCTGTCTCGCCGCTCACGCTCTGGTACGCGTTGCTAAACACCGGCTTCGACCTTCCGGCGCTGGGCTCCACCGACAAGATGTGGAACTCGCAGATCGTGGGATCGGTGCGTACTTACGTGAAGGTGGAGGGTGATCTCAGCTACCAGAAATGGGTGGACGGCATCAAAGCGGGCCGCACCTTCGTCTCATCGAACGCCATGATCGATTTCAGCCTCGATGCCCAGTTGCCGGGCAGTACGCTAAAGCGCAAGACGGCGGCCGAGTTGCCGTTCCGCGCGGTGGTGGATTCACGCTTCCCCGTCGAGCGCATCGAGGTGCTGGTGAACGGCAAGGTGGCTGCCACGCTGGAAAACCCCGGCAAGCTGAACCATCTCGAATTCACCGGCACGGTGAAGGCCGACGCCAGCGCGTGGATTGCCGCGCGCGCGTTCTCTTCCCACGAGCTGCCCTACCAGTACCACCTCACCGGCTCGCCTTCGATCGTGTTCGCACACGCGAGCCCGGTGTATGTGGAGATCGGGGGCCAGCCGCGCCGGTCAGCGGAGGACGCGGCTTTCCTCGGGGAAATCTGTGACCGCACGATTGCGTGGGCGAAGACCACCGCGCGCTACCACAGCGAGGCGCAGCGCAAGGAGGTGGTCGCGTTGTATGAGAAAGCGCGGGCGGTGTATGCGGAGCAGGCGGGAGCGAAGCGTTGATGCGCCCGTTTTCGCCAGACCGATTGTGGCGGGGATTCGATAGTCAGCCGTCTTCTGTCACTACCGGAGCAGGTGTCGATTTTTTTTACACTTTCATAGTCTCTGTGTGCTGGGAATGACTCCAACCCGTTGAAATAAAACATTTCCTCCTGTGTGGCCCGGATAGTGCTAACGATCGTCTGCGTACAAATACACTCCGGGAGATATGTGCATGAGCCGTTCGATCTTCAAACCCCTTGTCCTCGCCCTCGGCATGACCTTTGGCGCATCTGCTGGCGCCGCCACGATCACCGACACGATTACGCAGGATGCATATGTCAGCTTCCTGGGTTCGCATACCTACACCCACGACATCACCGACGGCGGCTTCGTCCCCGGCTCTGCCATTTCCGGTTCGCTCCAGATCTCGATCTACGATGACGCTCGCGACAGATTCGACCTCTTGCCTGAACTGGTGCTGGTGATCGTCGATTCGTTCGATTTCGATTCGGGCGGACTCACTTTCGGTAACTTCGACAACTCGCTGGGCATTCAAGCGCTCGGCAGCCTGAACGCAGATGGCCTGCTGCAAGTCAAAGTGCAGTCCCTGATCGGAGACTTCAGGGTCGGGAACTCGACCCTGTCGGTTGAGGTCAGCGAGGTGCCGGTGCCGGGCACTCTTGGCCTGCTCGGCGCAGGCCTGGCCGCGCTGGGCCTCGTGCGCCGCAAAGCCGCCCGCTGATCGTGCGGGAGGGGCCGGCCTTGGTGGCAGGCCCCTCCTGGTTTTTTCCTCCCGCCTGCCCTCACTTCTTCGCAGGCTGCAACAGCTTGCACTCCCGTACCTCGCGCTCACCTGTGCTGCGATCCACCATCTCGAGTGAGGGACGTCCCACGAAAAAGCCTACGCCCACGCTGCCGCGCACATAGGCGGTGTCCCCGGCCTTAACATCCACCGTGACGGAACTCGTGGACTCTGTCTTCGCCCACAACTCGAGTTCGCCCGGATCAGCGTAGTAAGGGAAGTAACCGCCGCTTTGCAGTTCCACGATGGCCCGGTTGTCGGCCTTGGACCCTGCATGCACATCGAACACCACGCCGCCGCCCATGAATTTCCCGGGCCGGTAGATGTACACCAGCGCCTTGCCTGCAGGTGCCTGTGCGGCAGGTTCGTAACGCGGCCCTGTAGCCGCGCAGGCGCCGAGCAGCGCAATCGCGGCAATCAAGGACAACCCTCTCAGCATTCTCGATCCGATGGTTTTCATGTTCCCTCCCGGGATGTATGGCTGTGTCAGTCGCACTCGAAACCGCCGGCCTGCAGCACTGCGCGATCCGCAGACAGGCGGGCATCGATCACATCGCGCAGCCGTAGCAGGCCCTGACGCCTGATCTCGGTGAGCGTCTCGCCTTCGGAAAAAATCGACTTCGATTTTTCCAGCGTGATGGTTTCGCGGTAGCTCTTGATGGTTTTGCCGTCGCGCTCGAGCGTCAGAAGCCCCAGCACGTACATCGAGTCCTTCGATTTGGTGGCGCCGACGATGAGCAACGGGTTGAAGAGATCGAAGGCGCTTTCGTCATCGATGCCGTAGCCGATCTCGTACTCGAAGTGCAGCGTGCGCGCTGTATCGGCTGGAACATCGCGCAGCGCGCGCGGCACCCACTCCGGGTTGCTGCCGGTGTACTGGAGTTTTCCGCAGAGAAAAGCTGTTTGCTCGAGGGGCGCTTGCGGCGGCGGCCGCGAGATCTGCGTGGGGGCACAGGCGGCAAGCAGCACGCCCAGCGCGATGGTGAGTGCGAGCTTGCGCAAGTCCATGTCCTGTGGCCTCCTGCGTTTACTGTCGAACCGTCTCCATGCAAGGGGAATACGGTCAAACACGGAGGGCGACTCGTCATGCCGGCACTTCGCATCAGCAGTATTGTTCACGGCAGGTGCTTCACCGGCACACGGGTGAGCTACCTGGTTGATCCACATGGCGCTGGCATCGCACGCGCAGGTCCGGAGACGCTGATTCTCAAGCGTTGGCGCAAGCGAAAGCGCGAGGGTTACACGTTCGCGGGCGGGCGGTTGGGGCCAAACACCTGGCGCGGGGTGGATCTGGTGTTTGCCAGCGATGCCGGAGCGGCATGCGCCCTTGATGTGAACGGAATCGAAGCCAGGCTCGGGCCCATGCGAGATCGATTAAGGTCGCATCATTACGGTTTGCCGGCTGCCGCAACGCTGCATGCCCTCTTCGCCATCCTGGGACCTCATCGCCTACGGAAACTCGTAGAGCGTCACCGCGATCCTTCTCGCGCGGAGCGCTATGGCACGCCCGACCTTTTCCTCTTCGCCGTGGATCAGGAATCGGGGGATTACCATTCCGCGCATTTCGTCGAAGTGAAGAAACCTCGTGAGCATGTGAGCAAAGACCAGCGCGAAGAAATGGCTTTCATGGTGTCGCTCGGTTTGAATGCGCGGGTGTTGCGCCTCATCGAGCGATGAGGCGCATGCGTTCACTCACTCTGGCCGGCACTCGCGAATCTTTTGCCGGATGAGCGCCGCGAACTCGGGGTAGAGCGCAGATGACGGCCTGACGAAACGCTGCGAGGCCTCCCTGTCGAGTTCGTTCATGTCGAGCACGTCGATCAACGGCCAGGCGTCGAGGAAGAAATCCGCCAGTTGACCGAGTGTCAGCGGCTCCTTGGAGAAGCACGTGGCCTTGCCGCTCAGCGTCTCGCCGTTGTACTCGTCAACCACGCG
>CAIXOY010000034.1 GCA_903921135.1 uncultured Gammaproteobacteria bacterium | reverse complement strand
GGGAACGCCGGGCCCTCTGGCTCCAGCAAAGGCGCGAGCAGGTGGCCTTCCATATGGTGAACGCCCACCGCGGGCACGCCCCAGCCAAAGGCGATGGCCCGCGCGGTGCAGCCCCCCACGAGCAGGGCGCCCAAGAGGCCGGGGCCTGCGGTATAGGCCACCCCGTCGATGTTTTCCCTGGTACTGCCCGACTGCTCGAGCACCGTCTGTATCAAGGGCAGCAGCCGGCGCACGTGATCGCGCGAGGCCAGTTCAGGCACCACGCCGCCGTAGTCCGCATGCAGGGCCACCTGCGAATGCAAGGCGTGCGCGAGCAGACCCCGGGTGGAGTCGTAGACCGCCACACCCGTCTCGTCGCAGGAGGTTTCGATGCCCAGTACGCGCATGGGGCGGATGATAAGCGGGCGGCAGGGATTAATCCCGCGGAAGTCGGGGTGGCATTCGTCAAATGATGCCTTTATGATTCGGCGCCCCGGATCTCCCAGAAGAGCCGGGCAACACTGTCCACCTATATATCCGGTATCTACTGAATGCCTGCCATCAAGGTAAAAGAGAACGAGCCCTTCGACGTTGCCCTGCGCCGCTTCAAGCGCTCCTGCGAAAAAGCAGGCGTACTTGCCGAAGTCCGCCGCCGCGAGTTCTACGAGAAGCCCACCTGGGTTCGCAAGCGCAAGGCCGCTGCGGCCGTGAAGCGTCACCAGAAGAAGCTCGCCCGCGAGAACCGCCGCCAGCAACGGATGTTCTGAGAGCCCTCCCGGCTCCTACCTCCCCGCCATGAGCGAGTCCGCCCTCAAAGCACGCATCATCGAGGCCGTAAAGGCCGCGATGAAAGCGCAGGACAAGCCACGGCGGGACGCCATCCGCCTCATCCAGTCTGAATTGAAGCGCGTCGAGGTCGATGAACGCATCGAACTCGACGACGCCCGCGTGCTTGCCATCCTCGACAAGATGGCCAAGCAGCGCCGCGAGTCCATCGCGCAGTTCCAGTCGGCCGGTCGCCAGGACCTGGTCGACAGCGAAACCGCCGAGCTCGTTATCATTCAGGAGTTCCTGCCCCAGGCCCTGACTGACGCCGAGCTGGACGCCCTCCTTGAGGCCGCGCTTGCCGAGTCGGGCGCCGTCGGCATGAAAGACATGGGCAAGGTGATGGCCATCCTGAAGCCGCAGGTTCAGGGCCGCACCGACATGGGCGCCGTGAGCCAGCGCATCAAGGCCCGCCTCTCCGGCTGATCGCATCGCCTGCCCGGCTGCATGCGCTACCATGCCGCCCTGATCCTCTCCCCCGCAGCGCACCATGTCAGGCCGCATTCCGCAGCGCTTCATCGATGAGTTGCTAGAGCGCGTCGACATCGTCGACGTGGTCGACTCGCGCGTGCCGCTGCGCAAGGCGGGCAAGAACTACTCCGCGCGCTGCCCCTTCCACGACGAGAAAACCCCCTCCTTCAGCGTCAACCCCGACAAGCAGTTCTACTACTGCTTCGGCTGCGGTGCGGGCGGCAATGCGATCGGCTTCGTGATGGAGTTCGAGCGGCTGGAATTCCCCGCCGCGGTGGAAAAGCTCGCCACGCTCGCGGGATTGGAGATACCTCGGGAGGAAAACGCCCCGGTCACTGCCGTGAATGTGCGCCAGGCCGAGCTGCTGAAGCGCCTCGAGAGCGCGGGCGCGTGGTTCAAGCGGCAGCTGAAAGAACACCCGCAGGCAGGCGTGGCGCGGGACTACCTGCAACGCCGGGGCCTGAGCCAGGAGACCATCGAGGCCTTCGGCATCGGCTACGCCCCGCCCGGCTGGGACAACCTGCTGCGCGCACTTGCCCCCTCGGATGCCGAGAAAAAGCTCCTGCTGGATGCGGGCCTGCTGATCCAGCGCGACGAAGGCGGCCTCTACGACCGCTTCCGCGAGCGCGTGATGTTCCCCATCCTCGACAACCGCGGCCGTGTGGTGGCCTTCGGCGGCCGCGTGCTCACCGACGAGAAACCCAAGTACCTGAACTCCCCCGAGACTCCCGTCTTCCACAAAGGCCAGGAGCTCTACGGCCTGTATCAGGCACGCCGCAGCCAGAAGGAACTCGAGCGCGTGCTGGTGGTGGAGGGCTACATGGACGTGGTGATGCTGGCGCAGAACGGCATCGGCTGGGCGAGCGGCACGCTGGGCACCAGCCTCTCGGCGAGCCATCTGCAACGGCTCTACCGCTACACCACGCAGGTGGTGTTCTGCTTCGACGGTGACGAGGCCGGGCGCCGCGCGGCAGCCCGCTCGCTGGAACTCGCGCTCCCCGCCATGCAGGACGGCCGGCAGGCGGCGTTTCTCTTTCTGCCCGAGGGCGAGGACCCGGACTCGCTGGTGCAGAAGATCGGCGCCGAGGCCTTCAAGGCCAAGGTGGCCGCGGCCACGCCGCTCTCGGAGTATCTCTTCGAGCACCACGGCGAAGGCATTGACCTCAACAACCCGGATGGCCTGGCGCGCTTGAGCAAGCTTGTGCTGCCCGCCATCTCGCGCATTCCGGGCGAGGTATTCCGGGAACTGATGCGCCGCAAGCTGGCAGAGCGCATCGGCATGAGCGCAGACCGGCTGCCGGGGGCGGCTCCAGCTCCAAGGCCCGCCATCCTCGAAGACAGTCCGCCCGCCCCGCCGCCCCGCAGACCACTGGCGCCCTCGGGACACAGACGGGTGCAGGGCTCGGCCCGCAGCGCTCTGCGCCTGCTGCTGCAGAACCCCCAGCTCGCGCGCGAGGCAGGCGACACCAGCGCCCTTTCCGCCCTGGAAGAGCCCGACCTGCCGCTTCTGTTGGAACTGCTCGCCTACCTGCGCAAGAACCCCATGGCGAGCATGGGCGGGATACTGGGCTACTGGTACGGCACGCCCGAGGGCGATCTGCTGAACCGCCTCGCCGCGGCAGACCCGGTGCCAGGTCACGACGCCGAGCAGGAGTTCAAAGACATCCTTCGCCACCTCTCATCCCGGGTGGTCAGCAACCTGAGCGAAGACCGCCGACGCGAACTGGAGAGCATCCCTTTCACCGAAATGAGCCCCGAACAGAAGCAGGAGTACATGTCACTGCTCCGGGCGCGCCCCCACTGAAGCCCCGCCCAAGCGGGTTTTTCGGGAGTTTGGCGTCCACTCGAACGGCATTGGCGTAGAGATCTGCCCACTCCGGCCGTTATAATCCACGGCCATTTTTTGCGTGCTCCCCGCCCGCCCCGACACAGGTGCAGCGCATGTCTGAAACGACCCAGCAGTCCCGCCTCAAGGACCTCATTGCCAAGGGCAAAGAGCAGAACTACCTCACCTACGCGGAGGTAAACGACCACCTGCCCGAAGACATCTCCGACCCCGAACAGGTCGAAGAGATCATCCAGATGATCAACGACATGGGCATCCAGGTCTTCGAAGAGGCCCCGGACGCCGAGGCCCTGCTGCTCGCCACGGGCGACAACGCCGCCGTGGAAGAGATCGCCGAAGAAGCCGTTGCCGCCCTCACGGCCGTGGAATCCGAAGCCGGCCGCACCACCGACCCCGTCCGCATGTACATGCGAGAGATGGGCACGGTCGAGCTCCTCACCCGCGAAGGCGAGATCGTGATCGCCAAGCGCATCGAGGAAGGCATCCGCGAAACCCTCTCTGCCATCGCCTGGTTCCCCGGCGCGATCGAAGGCGTGCTCCACGAGTACGACCTGGTGGCCACCGGCGAGCGCCGCCTCTCTGACGTGTTGACGGGCTACCTCGAGCCCACCGAAGACGTGCAGCCCGCCACCCCGGTAGAGCCGGCCGCCAAGCCGGGCGCCAAGAAGGCCGCAGCCGAGGAAGAAGAAGTCGAGGAAGAAACCCCCGCCGAAGACGGCGAAACCGACGAAGTGGAAAGCGGCCCGGACCCCGAGCTGGCACGCCTTCGCTTCGACGACCTGCGCAAGCAACTCGGCAAGGCCACGCGCTCGATCAAGAAGAACGGCCGCGACCACAAGCTCACCCACAAAGAGCTCGAGAAGACGGCAGAACTCTTCAAGTTCCTGAAACTCCCGCCCCGCCAGTTCGACCCGATGGTCGAGCGCGTGCGCACCACGGCAAACCAGGTACGCGAGCTCGAGCGCCAGATCATGCACCTCTGCGTGAACTACGCGCGCATGCCCAAATCCGCGTTCCTCGAGGAATACCCGGGCAACGAGACAAACGACAAGTGGGTCGAGAAACTCGCGCGCCGCAAGCAGCCCTATGCCGCCAAGATGGGCGCGATCCGCGATGACGTGCTGCGCCTGCAACTGCGCATCGGCGAGGTCGAATCCCAGGCGGGCATCAGCTGCGTCGAGATCAAGGACATCAACAAGCGCATGTCCATCGGCGAGGCGAAAGCTCGCCGCGCCAAGAAAGAAATGGTTGAGG
>CAIXOY010000033.1 GCA_903921135.1 uncultured Gammaproteobacteria bacterium | reverse complement strand
GTGCCCAGACCCTCGCCGCAGACCGAGGATCGCGCCGTACTGGCCGCACAGCAGCACCTGCTCGCGCTCGGCGTGACGGGCGTGCACGACATGGACACCTGGGAGTCGCTGGCGGCCGTGCAACGCGCGCACCGCGCGGGGCGGCTCAAGCTGCGCGTGCACAGCGCTGTGCCGCTCGAGACATGGCAGCGGCTTGCCGAATACGTGGCGAAGGAGGGCAGGGGTGACGCGTGGCACTCCTGGGGTTCGCTGAAGGGTTTCGTTGACGGATCGCTGGGCGCGCGCACGGCGCTGCTGAACGCGCCCTACAGCGACCAGCCGGGCACGCGCGGCATCGCGCAGAGCAACCTCGACGAACTCGCGGAGCAGATCCGCGGCGCGGATGCGGCGGGGCTGCAGCTCGCGGTACACGCCATCGGCGATCGCGCCGTGGACTGGACCATCGAGGCTTTCATCGATGCCGAGCGGCGTAACGGCCCGCGTGACCGGCGCTTCCGTATCGAGCACGCTTTCGTCACCAGCCCGGTGGCGGTGGCGCGCATGGCAAAGCACGGCATCATCGCCTCGCTGCAGCCCTATCTCACCGACGACGAGCACCGCTGGCTCGCCAACCGTCTTGGCCCCGAGCGCGATGCCTGGAGCAACAACTTCCAGGCGCTGCTCGGTGCCGGCGTGCCGGTGGCCTTCGGCAGCGATTGGCCGGTGACGCGCGCCGATCCGCTCTGGGGCATGTATTCCGCCGTCACCCGCCCCGATCTGGCGCCGGCCGTGACACCGCCCGGCTGGACGCGCGAGCAAGGGCTTACGGTGGCGCAGGCGCTCGCGGCCTACAGCGCGGGCAATGCCTGGGCGCGCTTCCTCGAGGCGGGCAGTGGCACGCTCGCGCCGGGCATGGCGGCAGACCTGGTGGTGCTCTCGCAGGACCCGCTCGCCGGCAGCGTCGATCTGCGCGAGCTGCGGGTCGACATGACGGTGGTGGGCGGGCAGACCGCCTACCAGCGCGAGACCTCAGGACACCAGCAGGAAGTTCGCTGAGTCGATGTCCGCGAGGTTCGTGAGCGTCGCGAACCTGAGTGCCGCGGACACCAGCGCCGAGCCATCGGCGTCGTAGTACAGATCGCCTGTGGTGGTGTTGCAGAAAATGCGCACCTCCAGCGCAGGTGCCACGGTCATGCCCACACCTTCCGCGAATTGCGCGCTGCCCAGCGTGCCCGGGGTGAGCGCGCTGAAGAAAGTGCAATCGAGGCGGATGCTGTCTTCCAGCGCGTTGAAGTCGGTGAGGGTGTCGCGGTTGGTGGTGCTGACCGGGCTGGTATCGAAACTGAACACATCGGCGCCTGCGCCGCCGGTGAGCGTGTCGTTGCCGGTGCTGCCTTGCAGCAGGTCATTGCCATCGCCGCCCTGCAGCGTGTCGTTGCCAGTACCGCCGGCGAGCGTGTCGTTGCCGGCATTGCCTTGCAGCAGATCGTTCAGTCCGAGGCCCGTGAGCAGATTCGCGCCGGCATTCCCCGCGAGGTTATTCGCGTAGTTGTTGCCCGTGCCGCGGAGGCTGGCGCTGCCGGTGAGTGTCAGGTTCTCGATCTCGGACAAGCTGTTCGAGAGCACGAGCGAACCGCCGGTCTGCACCGTGTCTATGCCCCCCGCGGCCAGTTCCACCACCGTGTCGCCGGTGGGCAGCAGATAGGTATCGTTGCCCGCGCCGCCCGCAAGGGTGTCGGTGCCGGTACCGCCCGCGAGCGTGTCATTGCCCGCGCCGCCCAGCAGGCTGTCGTTGCCGGTGCCACCCACCAGGCTGTCGTTGCCGGC
>CAIXOY010000032.1 GCA_903921135.1 uncultured Gammaproteobacteria bacterium | reverse complement strand
GATGAACCTATTGCAACAGCCCGGCGGATGCCAACCTTACCGGACGGAGCACCGGATCAACTGCGCAGGATGCGCTTCATCTTGGCCACTGCGCTCTCCGGGCTGGTGAGCGGCTTCTCCCCGGTCGCCGCCTCGACCGCCGCAGCGGCACGCGCCATCGAGAACTGCGACAGCAGCAGCCGGCCACGGCCCCTGTAGCGCGCGGCCGCCTCGGCGATCAGGCGGTCGTGCGCCGCCGCGTCGCCTTCACCGAGCAGACGCTGTGCATCCGGGACGTGTACCCCAATGAGCTCCGGCATCCGCCCGCCGGGGCCGATCGCCTCGCGGAAGTCGACTTCCATGGACGGGATGCTGGGCGCAAAGGTGGCGAGCACCACGATGGGCATCGCCGTCGCCACCAGCTGCCTGCTCGGCGCATTCATCAACTTCGTCGTCCTGGCGCCGATCATGATCCAGGCCGGCGACATCGTCGCGCGCGTCGGGCCCAGCGGCGCGGTCGTGCCGATCTCGCGCGGCGAGATCGTCAACCAGTGGTCGCTGTGGTGGGCCGTCACGATGATGGTGGTGGGTTCGCTGGTGGGGCTGTTCGCCAAGCCCGAGATCTTCCGTGGCATTTTCCGTCGCGCTGCGCCGCGCGCGGCCACGGGGCCCGATGTGCTCGCCGGGATCGAACTGCCGCTCATGGTTTCGTGGATCGGTGTGCCTGTTCTGATGGTGGCGGGAGCGGGTCTTTCGCACGCGTTCTTCGGTGTGCCCTGGCTGCTCGCGTTCATTTCCTTTCCGCTGATTTTCGTGCTGACCATCATCTGCACAAACTCGATGGCGCTCACGTCCTGGACCCCCACGGGCGCGTTGAGCAAGATCACGCAGTTCTCAATAGGTGCCATCGACCGTGCGAACCCGGCGAGCAACCTGATACCCGCGGGCATGACCGGCGAGATCGCGGCGAACGCCGCCAACCTGCTCTCCGACATCAAGCCCGGATACATGCTGGGTGCGAAGCCGCGCCAGCAGGCCATCGGTCATGTGATCGGCATCATCGCGGGCTCACTTGCCGCGACACCGCTGTTTTTCCTGCTGTTGCTGCCAGCGGATGCAGAAGGCAACCGTTCCGCGGCAACGCTGGTGAGCGACCAGTTCGCCATGCCGGCCGCGCTGCAGTGGAAGGGCGTCGCGGATCTGATCGCCAACGGTGTTTCACGGCTCCCGCCGAGTGCGGTGATCTCGATGGTGTTCGCAGCGGTGGCGGCGCTGGTGTTCGAGATCCTGCGTGTGCGCAGCAAGGGCAGGTTCCCGATCTCTGCGGTATCGGTGGGTCTCGGCGTGGTGCTTCCGCCGGAATCCGTGTTCGCGATGTGGCTGGGGGCGCTGTTCTTCTGGTTGATGGGGCGGCGCAAGCCCGCGCCCGGCAGCCGCTCGCACGATCTGTGGGTCGATGGCATGGAGCCGATCTGTGCGGGGCTCATCTCCGGCGCCGCGCTGGTGGGTATCGGTAACGCCATCGTGAACGTGCTGCTCGTGTAGGAGCGGGCATGACCCGCTCCTACATGGCAGAGCAATGGATCGAGCGCTTCGGCCCGCAGGCTCTCCTGGTGAGCGGCCTTCATCCGCGGGATCGTCGGGAACGATCCCGCGGATGCAGGCAGCCGACGCACAGGGATGTGCGGCGGCGTGAGCGAGCAGGGAGGGCCTG
>CAIXOY010000031.1 GCA_903921135.1 uncultured Gammaproteobacteria bacterium | reverse complement strand
CCGCACCATGGCGCCCAGAAATCCACGATCACGATCGGGTTCGAAGTGACGGTCTGTTCAAAATTTTCCTTCGTGAGCTCTAGCGTGGCCATGATGCCTCTGGGGAAATTGGAAATGGCAACCCTGTGGCGGGTCGCGTCCCCTACTTTAGCCGACTGTCGCGGGCAGCAGGCGACGAGCCGATGACGGAAGGCCCGCAAGCAACGGGCGGCGGCCCGGCGCCGCGCTACCGAGGGCGCTTTGCACCCTCGCCCACGGGCCCGCTTCACTTCGGTTCGCTCGTGGCAGCGCTGGCAGGCTGGCTGGATGCGCGCGCCGCAGAGGGCGAGTGGCTGGTCCGGATCGAGGACCTCGATCAGCCCCGCACCCAGCCCGGCGCTGCTGATGCCATCCTGCGCACACTGGAAGCACTCGGACTTGAGTGGGATGGCGAAGTTCTGTACCAGAGCATGCGGGGCGAGCACTATCAGGCCGCGCTCGATGCACTGCGGCGAGCAGGGTATGTCTATCCCTGCGCGTGCACGCGCACCGAGATTTCGGACTCGACAGCTCAGCTCGCACCGGATGGCGCGCCGGTGTATCCCGGCACCTGCCGGAACGGTCTCGCAGGTCGCGCTGCACGCGCGCTGCGCGTGCGTACCGACACCGTGGAGCTCAGTTTCGAGGATCGGATCCAGGGCCGCGTCGCGCAGGTGCTGGAGCGCGACATCGGCGACTTCGTGCTGTGGCGGGCCGACGGGCTCTATGCCTACCAGCTTGCCGTGGTGGTCGACGACTGCGAACAAGGCATCACACACATCGTGCGCGGCGCGGATCTGCTCGACTCGACCCCTCGGCAGATCCATCTCCAGCACCTGCTCCGCTGCCCCACGCCACGCTATGCCCACGTCCCGGTTGCGCTGGATGCCGAGGGCCGCAAACTCTCCAAGCAGACCGGCGCCCATGCCATCGACCCCACAGCCGCTGTCCCCGCGCTCACGCACGCCCTCCGCTTCCTCGGATGCTCGCCGCCCGGGGATCTGTCCGAGGCCGCGGCACCCGCCGCATTGCTGGATTGGGCACGCTGTGCGTGGTCTGCAGACCGCATCCCGCGCCAGAGGGGACTGCCCATGCCAACGGAGAAAGGCACCCAGATTCCGTGACTTGCCTGTCTCTCCCGGGTCGTTCGGAAAAGCATTGGATGTTGCAAGACAGCAATCTATTTTTATTCTTCTCAATCATGCTCTTGACATTCCATTTTTGGCCCATAGAATAGGAATTGCTGCAATGCAACATATCGAGCACCATCCGGTCTGAACGCGTCGCAGCACCTCTTCATCGACGACAAGGAGCAATGCGATGTACGTGACCCCGGAACAGATACAAGCCGTCAGCAAGGCTGGCAGCGAAGCGGTGCTCGCTGTCGCGACCGCCCAGTTTGCCGCGTTCGAGAAACTCGCGAGCCTGAACGCGAGCGCAGTGAAGCAGGCCTTCGAAGACTCCGTCAGCCAGACCCGTGCCCTGCTCGGCGTCAAGGATCTGCAGGAACTCGCCGGTCTGCAGAATTCCGCCGCGACGCCTGCAGTGGAGCGCGCGATGGCCTACTCGAAGAGCCTCTACGAAGTGGTCTCGCAGGCGAACGCGAATCTCACCAAGGTGGCCGAGAAGCAAGCCTCCGAGTGGAACGAGAACTTCACCTCGGCCCTGGACAAGCTGTCGAAGAATGCGCCGGCCGGTTCGGACGTCGCCTTCACGGCGGTCAAGTCCGCACTGGCGGCGGCCAATACGGCCTACGACAGTTTCAGCAAGGTGACCCGTCAGGCGACGGAACTGGCGGATGCGAACATCGCCGCCGCAAGCGAAACCGCCAAAGGTCTGAGCCGCGTCAAGAAGGTTGCCTGAATCAGGTAATAAAAGGCGAAGCGCTTACTCACTTACGGCGCCCACCAACTGCCAAAAACCCCGCTCCGGCGGGGTTTTTGCTTCCTGGCACAGCTTTCAAGGCTTGGCTTCCTCCTGCCTGGCTTCTTCCCACGGATAGCCCGCTGCGTCTATCCATGCACGGATCTCGGCCATCGCCCGGGCGACGGCGTCCGGGGTACCGCGCACACCCAGCTCGACATGGCGGCGTGAACCGTCCTCGCCCATCGAGGGCAGACTGAAGAGTTTCGCCTCGGTGTACTGCGCACTG
>CAIXOY010000030.1 GCA_903921135.1 uncultured Gammaproteobacteria bacterium | reverse complement strand
TCCGTTTCGACGGACAGGAGTTCAGCGGTTTCGCGGGGGATAGCGTTGCCTCGGCGCTGCTCGCAGGTGGCGCGCAGATCCTGGGGCGCAGCTTCAAGTATCACCGCCCGCGCGGCCTGCTCGGCGCGGGCTGGGAAGAGCCCAATGCGCTGCTCGATCTGCGCCACGGCAGCCGCCACGATCCGAACGCCCGCATCACCCGCGAAGTGCTGGAAGAGGGCATGGAACTCCACTCCGTACACGCGAGCGGCAGCGCGGCGCATGACTGGCTGGCGTTCCTAGACCGCTTCGCGCGCTTCATTCCCGCCGCGTTCTACTACAAGACTTTCATGTGGCCGCACTGGCGGCTGTTCGAGGGTGCGATCCGCCGCATGGCGGGCATCGGCAGGCTCGATCCGCAGGCGCAGGCACATGCCGAGTCCCCGCTGCACCTGCGCGCCGATGTCTGCGTGATCGGTGCAGGCCCCGCGGGGCTCGCCGCGGCGCAGGCCGCGCAGGCGCGGGGGTGTCGCGTGGTGCTGGCAGACGAGCGTAGCCTGCCGGGCGGCTCGCTCCTCTGGCGCGAGACCCGCATCGCCGGCGTGCCCGGTGCGCAGTGGGCGGCAGAAGCTGCGCACAGTCTTGTAGCGGGCGGCGCAACGGTGCTGCAGAACACCAGCGCTGTCGGGCTTTACGATCACAACGCGATCACGCTGTTGCAGCGCGAGGCGGGCAGTGAGCGGCTGGTGCTGGTGCGTGCGCGGGAGATCGTGCTGGCCACCGGCGCGATCGAGCGCCCGCTGCTGTTCGCGCACAACGACCGCCCCGGCGTGATGCTGGCCGATGCTGTGCTGGAGTATCTGCGCCGTTATGCGGTGCGCGCCGGCGAGCGCGTGGTGGTGGCCACCGCGAACGATGCCGCGTGGGAGGCGGCTTTCGCGCTGCAGTCCGCCGGTGCGCGTTGTGTCGTCGTGGATGCGCGCACTGCGCCGCCGTTGGCGCAGGCCGCGCAGCAGGCAGGCATCGAACTGCGCACCGGCGCGCGCGTAGCCGAGGCACTCGGCGCTCCCGTGGTGAGCGGCGTGCGGCTGGACAGCGGCGAGCGCATCGCCTGTGATCTGGTGGCCGTGGGCGGTGGCTGGAACCCGCTCATCAACCTGTGGTGCCACGCACGCGGGCGTCCGCGCTGGCACGCGGAATTGGGCTGCTACCTGCCGGGCGATGCGCAGCCGGGCTTGCGTGTGGCGGGCAGCGCGAACGGTGCGGTCTCGCTCGCGCAGGCGCTGGCCGAGGGTGCGCAGGCGGGTGGTGAGACGGCGCCTGTCCGCATCGACTCCAGTGAGTTTTCCTCGGGCGCATCGGGAGCGCCGGATCTCTCGCAGGCGGGCAGCGGACGCGTGTGGGTAGACCTTCAGCACGATGTGACCGTGAAGGATCTGGAACTCGCGATCCGCGAGAACTTCCGCACCGTCGAGCACCTGAAGCGCTACACCACGCTCGGCATGGCGAACGACCAGGGCCGCACCTCGAACGTGAACGGCCTTGCGGTGCTGGCCGATCGTACGGCACGCAGCATCGCCGAGGTTGGCATCACCACTTTCCGTCCTCCCTATGTGCCCGTGCCGATGGCTGCGGTTGCCGGGCACGATCGCGGCGAGTTGCAGCACCCGCTGCGCCGCCTCCCCGCGGAGAGCGCACACCGCGCGGAAGGTGCGCATTTCCGCGATTACGGCAACCTTCTGCGCCCGGCCTGGTACGGGCCGGAGGAGGGCGCACTGGCGCGCGAGTGCCGCGCTGCGCGCGAATCTGTCGTGGCGCTAGATGCCTCCTCGCTCGGCAAGATCGAGGTGATCGGGCCGGATGCAGCCGCGCTGGTCGATTTCGTGTTCTACCACCGGCTCTCCACGCTCGCGCCCGGGCGCTTGCGTTACACGCTCGCGCTCTCCGAGAGCGGTTCCGTGTGGGACGACGGCGTGGTGATGCGCCTTGCGCCGGAGCACTTCGTGGTGTCCTGCTCCAGCGGGCACGTGGCGGCCATGACGGCGCATCTGCAGGAATGGCGTGAGGATCACTTCGATCTCTCGCGCGTCTTCGTGCACGACTGCACATCGCAGTGGGCCACCATGGCGATCTCGGGGCCCAAGGCGCGTGGCGTGCTCGAAGCGCTCGCGCTGGGCGTGCAACTCGAGGACGCGCAGTTCCCGCACATGAGCCTGCAGATGGGCCTCTTCCACGGCCGCCCGGCGCGCGTGGCGCGGGTGAGTTTCACGGGGGAGCGCAGTTACGAGGTCTCCGTGCCCGCAGGTCTCGCGGCCACGCTCTGGGATGCCGCGCGCGCGGCAGGCGCGGCGCCACTCGGGGTGGAGGCACTCGGTGTGCTGCGTGCCGAGAAGGGCTTCCTCTTTATCGGTCAGGACACGGATGCCGAAACCCAGCCGCAGGATCTGGGCATGGATGGCCCGCGCCGCAACCGCAAGGACGCCTATGTGGGCGATCGCTCGCTGTTGCTGCCCGAGGCCACCCGCAGCGGTCGCCGGCAGTTGGTGGGCATCGCGGCGGAAGGCGCGATGATCCCGCCCGGCGCGCATGCCGTGGTGGCGGCTGCAGGCGGGCGCCGTCGCAGCATCGGCTTCATCACGAGCAGCTACGACAGTGTCGCGCTCGGCCATCCGGTGGCGCTCGCGCTGATCGAGGACGGCCTGTCCCGCATGGGTGAGGTGTTGGTTTTCGAGCATCTGGGTGCGCGCCACACCGGCCGCGTTGTCAGCAGTTGTTTTCTCGATCCTGCCGGAGAACGCCTGCATGTTTGAGCGCAGCAGTTTCTGGTCGGCGCCGCCCGCGTGGAGCAGCGCGCGCATCGATGCACCGGGCCTTCTTGTGAGTGTGGTCAGCGGGCCGGCGCAACTTGTCTCGGGTGCCGTGGAGGGCTGGCTCGCGGCGCGCGGTGAGTCCGCGCTCGGGCCGCGCGACACCTGCCTTGGCGAGAGCTACACGTTGCGCCTTGCGCCCGATACGGTGCTGCGCGTGGGCGAACCCGCGGTCGACCCCGGTTGGCATGAGCGCGACCGTATCGCCGTGAGCGATGCGGGCGATGCCTGGATCCTGATCGATATCGAGGGCGATGCCGCAGCCGCGCTGCTCGCGCAGGGCTGCGAGTATGCCTTCGAGGCCGCGCCAGGGCCGGCCACCGAGTCCGCGCGTCTGCTGTTCGCGGGGTTGGTGGTGGCTGTTT
>CAIXOY010000029.1 GCA_903921135.1 uncultured Gammaproteobacteria bacterium | reverse complement strand
CACAAGTACCCCGGCTCCTACATCCACCGCGCGATGGCCGGCCTGGACACCTCCCTCTGGGACTGGCGCGGGCGTCACGAGGGCAAGCCCGTGGCCGAACTCCTGGGCGGCAGCGCCGGCAGCATGCGCACCTACGCATCCTCCATGCGCCGTGATATCGGTGCCGCCGAAGAAGCAGAGCGGTTGCTGCAACTGCGCGATCGCTACGGTTTCGATGCCTTCAAGTTCCGCGTGGGTTCCGAATGCGGCCATGACCGCGACGAGTGGCCCGGCCGCACCGAGGAGATCGTGCCCACCGTGCGCCGCGCGCTCGGCAACGACGTAGCCCTGCTGGTGGACGGCAACTCCTGTTACTCCCCCGCGCGCGCCATCGAAGTGGGCCGCATGCTCGAAGACAACGGCGTCAGCCACTTTGAGGAGCCCTGCCCCTACTGGGAAATGGAACAGACCCGTCAGGTGACCGAGGCGCTCTCGCTGGATGTCACCGGCGGTGAGCAGGACTGGGACATGCAGCACTGGAAGCGCATGGTGGGCATGCGCGCCGTCGACATCATCCAGCCTGACGTGCTCTATATGGGTGGCATGGTGCGCACGTTGCGCGTGGCAGCGCTTGGCGCCTCGGCGGGCCTGCCGTGCACGCCGCACAGCGCGAACCTCTCGATGGTCACGCTCTTCACCATGCACCTGCTGCGGGCCATCCCCAACGCGGGCAAATACCTCGAGTTCTCCATCGAGGGGCCCGAGTACTATCCCTGGCAGCAGGATCTGTTCGTCAAAGACCCCTACGGCATCGTCGACGGCAAAGCCACCGTGACGGCGGAACCGGGCTGGGGCGTCGAGATCAACCCGGAGTGGCTCGCCCGCTCCATCTACCAGTGCAGCGAGTTGAACGCATGAGTACCAAAAGCAGCGCCGAACTGATCGAGCAGTACTTTGCCACCGGCGCGCTGCCAGGCCTGCCCGAGGGGCACCTGATCGACGGGCACTTCGTGGCCTCGGGCAACGGGGCGCGCATGGCGAGCGTGGACCCGGGCAACGGCAAGGTCTTTGCGGAGTTCGCTGTGGGTGATGCCAAAGATGTCGCCCGTGCGGTGGAGTCTGCCGCGCGCGGCTTCGAGATCTGGCGCCGCACCCGCCCCGCCGAGCGCTGCCGGGTGCTGAACCGCATGGCTGCACTGATCCGCGAGCACGCGGCATATCTGTCGGTGGTGGAATCGGTGGACTCCGGCAAGACGCTCGCAGAAGCCGAGGGCGATGTCTCTGCCAGCGCACGGCTCTTCGAGTACTACGCAGGCGCCGCAGACAAACTCGAAGGCACCTCCATCCCGCTCGGCCCCGACTACATGAGCTGGAGCATCCGCGAGCCGGTGGGCGTGACGGCACACATCATCCCGTGGAACTACCCCACCAGCACCTTCGCGCGGGGTGTGGCGCCTTCTATTGCCGCCGGCTGCGCGGTCGTGGCCAAGCCTGCGGAAACCACGCCCTTTACAGCGCTGCTGATGGCGCGCCTGCTCTGTGAGGCGGGGCTTCCGCCGGGCGTGGTGAACGTGGTGACGGGCTTGGGCAGCGCTGCGGGCGAGCCGCTCGCGGTGCACCCGAAGATCGCGCACGTGACCTTCACCGGTTCGGTGGGCACGGGCGTGCGCGTGATGCAGCAGGTCGCACCCAACGTCACGCGCCTCACACTGGAACTGGGCGGCAAGAGCCCGCTGGTGGCGCTGGACGACTGCGACGTCGAGGCCGCCGCCGAAGGTGCGCTCTCGGCAATCTTCTGCAACGCCGGACAGGTGTGCTCGGCCGGTTCACGGCTTGTTGTCTCGCGTGCGATACACGCAGACCTGATGCAGCGCCTGCTCGAGAAAACCCGCGCGCTCACGCTGGGCCACGGCCTGCGCAACCCGCACATGGGGCCGCTCAATTCCGAACTGCACCTGGGCCGCGTGAAGGCCCACGTGGATCGCGCCCGCGAGCGCGGTGCGGCAATCCTCTGCGGCGGCAACCCCACGCAGGATCCGGCCTCAGGCGGCGGCTTCTTCTTCGAGCCCACCATCATCGATGCGCTTGCCACCAACGACCCCGCCGTGCAGCAGGAGATCTTCGGGCCGGTGCTGGCGGTGCAGGTCGTGGATTCCGACGAGGCCGCGCTCGCGGCGGCGAACGGAACGGAGTACGGTCTGATCGCAGGCGTCTACAGCCGCGATATCGGGCGCGCGCTACGGCTCGCGCGGGATCTGGACGCAGGGCAGGTCAGCATCAACGAATACTGGGCAGGCGGCGTGGAAGTGCCCTTCGGTGGCAACCGCAAATCCGGCTTCGGCAAAGAAAAAGGCCTCGAAGGCATGGATGCCTACCTTCGCACCAAGTGCATCACCGCGCGCATCTGATAACAACGACACACGGAAAGCCCTGACGCATGAACGCACCAGACGCCGAGACCTCCCGCTTCGCCCGCTACGCGCAGTTCGCACTGCTGGTGCTCGCCGCAGGCGCCCTCTTCCCGATCATGTACCTGCGCCAGAACTTCGAGGTGAGCCTGATCGAGGCGCTCGGCATCACGGCGAGCGATCTGGGGGATCTCAACTTCATCCTGGGCGCAGTGGTGGCGGTCTCGTACATTCCGAGCGGCATCCTCGCAGACCGGGTGCAACCGCGGATCCTGATGTCCTTCTCGCTGCTGGTGGTCGGCGCACTCGGGTTCTGGATGACGACCTACCCCTCGCTCGGCGCGCTCAAGATCATCTACTTCGGCTGGGGCATTGCGGGCGGGCTCTGCTTCTGGGCCGCGATGCTGAAAGCCGTGAAGCTCATGGCCGCATCGAACGAGCAGGGCCGCTTCTTCGGCATCCTGGACGGCGGACGCGGGCTGGTGGAAGCGATCCTCGCCTCGATCGCGATCCTGATGTTCCGCGAAATGTCGACGCCGCAAGACGCCGCCACGATCCGCATGACACCCGTGCTGCTGCTGTACTCGTCGACGGCGGTGATCCTCGGGATCCTCGTGTTCTTCGTGGTGAAGGACAACCCGGATGCCGTGATCAGCAAGGCGCAGCGCGCGGCGAACAAGCTCGCCGCAAACTCCACCCTGCTGAAAGACCTGATGCTGCTGCTGCGCATGCCGCAGATCTGGCTCGTCGCCGGCGTGATCATGGTGGGCCAAGGCCTGTTCTTCCTCACCTATTCGATCTCGGCGTATCTGCAGGTGAACCTGGGGCTCACCGCGCTTGCCGCGGGTTCCATCACGCTCTCGAAGCTGTGGATGCGGCCGCTCGGCGGCTTCACGATCGGGTTCCTGGGTGACTGGTTCTCACGCGAGGTGGTGATGGCCTGGCTGATGCTGTTCGCCTCTTTCAGCCTGCTGGCGATGATCTTCCTGCCGCTCGGCGGTCACATTTACCTGGTCCTGCCTCTGGTGCTGGTCATCGGCTACATCACCTACGCCATCAAGGGACTCTACTGGTCGCTGCTCGACTACTGCCCCGTGCCGCCACACCTTACGGGGCTTGCGATCGGGCTCGTGTCGTTCCTTGGCTATATGCCCGATACCGTGCTGCCGCTCTACGATGGCTTTCTGGCGCGCAACCACGACCGCGCGCACAGCTTGAACATCTACTTCATCACCATCGCCTGCACGGGCTTCGTGGGGGCGGTGTTGTGCGTGTGGTTGCGGAAGATGAATCTGCGCGCGGCGGCGGCTGTGGCGGGGGCGGAGGGCTAGGCCGCAGTCAGTGCGTCGCGTTTACACGAGAGGTGGGGCTGGCTAGGATGTACGCGTACATCCGCTCTCCACGAGGAGCGCCCCCATGGCAAACACCCGGCTATTCAAGAACGGCAACTCCCAAGCGGTACGCATCCCGGCGGAGCTTGCTTACAGCAGCCTAGATATAGACCTCGTCATTGAGCGGCAGGGGGATGAACTGCGCATCCGCCCCGCTCAACGTCGCCTTCAGGGGGTTCTGGAGAAGCTGGCTCAGTTCTCACCCGAGTTCATGAGCGAAGGTCGTGGCGAAAATGTTGAGGGCGAGCGCGACACCCTGTGAAGCCCCGATACATGCTCGACACGAATATCTGCATCTACCTGATGAAACACCAGCCGCTGGAGGTTCGGGCGCGCTTTGACGAATGCTTTGTAGGTGAGGTGGTGATTTCAGCCATCACGCTGGCGGAGTTGGAGTTCGGCGTTGCAGCCTCGGGTGAAATGCGCGCAAGAAATCAGGCTGCGCTGGACAGCTTTGTCGTGGACATACCGGTCGCTCCTTTCGAGCAACTCGCCGCACGCGCCTACGGACCGCTACGCGCGGCCAATCGTGAACGAAGCAGGGACGCGATGGACAAACTGATTGCGTCCCACGCGCTCGCAATGGGCGTAACGCTGGTTACGAACAACGAAGCCGATTTCGTCGGATTCAACGGTTTGAAGATCGAGAATTGGGTTGTGAACAGGCCAAAGGTTGACCCCTAGCCGATCGACATTGGAATACGATCGGGGTCCGATATTACATTTTGCAGGGTGAAAGGTCTCTGGCATATCGGCAGCCGGCTGATGGGAATCATGCTCAAAGGCTGCGGGCTACGCCACGCAAAATGGAAGACCTGACCCCTTTCACCGTGCCCCCTTTCACTGCTTTCACCGTGCGCGCGGCGGCGGCTGTGGCGGGGGCGGAGGGGCGGGGTTAGCGGCTCCGAGCCGCGGGATCGGATCGACGTCCGCGCTGACGAGAAACCAGCCATTCACGCAATGCAGAATTTGCGCGCGTCTGCCAGCCGGGCCCTGTTGCCCGGAGCCCCTCCAGCACATCGGCATCGAAGCGGATCGTGGTAGAGACTTTGGTCGGCGATGTCGACCGAGGCCGACCAATGCGTTTGAGCGTTTTGAACTCTTCAGCACCCAGTTCACGCGTGTCGGCATCAGCCTCGATACCGGCCTTGATGGCCGCGTCCTCAGCAGGCGTGGGGAGCCGGATCCGGCGGCCAGACTCAGTTGTCACGTACTTGGGCATATCTTCGAATCTCCCGCCTGTTTGCCTTACGCAGGCTGATGATACGGCGCACGACACCTCGATCCGTGAACACGACGCAAAACAGGCGATCTGCCCGAAAAGTGATGCGCATGGTAGTTAATGTAGTAACAAGAATTCTCTGAGTCAACGGCAAGGAGCGGCTGTAAACCGTGCGCGAGGCGGGTGGGGGTCACGAGGGATGCGGTTGGGGGTCAGGTCTCGGTTGGGGGTCAGGTCTTACATTTTGCAAACGCGACAGGCCACGCCATGAGAAATGAAAGACCTGACGCCTTTCACTTGTTTGAGCCGTCGATCCTGATCCCGCAAAAACTATTTCAGCTCGCATAATCGCGCGCAGCAGTCGCATAGGACAAACGCCCTCAATACGGTAAGTATTCCAACGCGAATGGCGTGGGAACGTCAGGGCGAAAGACTGCGATAACCAAGAGGATTCCCTCGCAGAATTCAGCGCCCGGTGCACGGGCGTTGTGCGCAGAGAGTGCTCAGCCCAGCTCGACACCTGCAACGGGATCACCGCCCCTCAACCGTCAGCAGCCGTTGACCGTCCAGTGAATGATACGGAGAGTCAGGTGAGCACCATTTTTGACTACATCATTGTGGGTGGCGGATCGTCCGGTTGCCTTTTGGCAGCGCGCTTGTCGGAATCGCCCGACAACAAGGTTTTGCTGATCGAGTCTGGCCGGAATGACGTCAACCCGTACATTCACATCCCTGCCACGTTCATACGGGTGCTGTTGGGCGGGCGCGATGCACAAACCTGCGTTTCGGTTCCCGAAACATCGCTCAACGGGCGCTCGTTTGCCCTGTGGCAGGGCCACGTAATCGGTGGCGGTAGCTCCGTGAACGCCATGATCTACATCCGGGGACACGCTGAGGACTATAACGGCTGGGCAAAGATGGGCTGCACTGGCTGGTCGTATGACGAGGTGCTTGCCGAATTCCGGAAGTTCGAGGGCAACGAGCGGCTGGATGATGCCTTTCACGGCACTGAGGGAGAGCTGAAGGTCTCCGATCCACGGTTTCGGCATCCGCTCTCGCAGGCATTTGTCAGCGCAGCGCAGGAGGCAGGTGTTCGCTCGACGGACGACTTCAACGGCGCGCACCAGGAGGGCGCAGGGTTCTATCAACAGACAACATATCGTGGACGGCGCTGGAGTTCGGCCGCAGCATTTCTCAACAAGGCGCGAAGCCGAAGCAACTTGACCATCGTGACGGACGCACGCGTCGCCCGAGTACTTTTTTCCGGAAGGCGCGCCACCGGTATCGAGCTGCTTGATGGCAGGACCTTCGCCTGCTCTGCTGAAGTCGTTATCACGGCCGGCACTCTCTCCACCCCCAAGATACTGCAGCTTTCCGGTGTAGGTAACGCGGCAGAGCTGCGTCAGCATGGGATTGCCGTGATCGCAGATGTGCCCGGCGTAGGCGAAAACTTTCAGGATCATGTCGAGGCTGCCGTGCAAGGCAGAGCGAGGGAACCGATATCCCTGCTCGGTGAGGATTCTCTACTCAGAGGCGCTGGCCACATGCTGCGCTACCTGCTGACACGACGAGGTTTGCTCAGTTCCAACGTGGTGGAATCCGGGGCATTCGTGGATACCGCGGGAGCAGGCCGCCCGGACGTGCAGTTTCATGTCACCCCGTTGATCACCTCGGTTGGAGGCGCTGTACCACAGGCAATCCATGGCATCAGCGTCAATCCATGTGTGTTGCGCCCCACCTCACGCGGCTCCGTGAAACTGCGCTCTGCTGACCCGCGGGAGCCGGGACTGTTCGTGTCGAATGTGTTGCAGAGTCCGGAGGACGTCGAGACGCTTGTACGGGGGGTCCGGTTGGGAATGCGCATTCTGGAGGCGCCTGCCCTTGCGAGGTTGCTGGATGGGCGTGTCACTCCAACAGATGTCGATGCCCGGGATGACGAGGCTCTGCGTCACTATGTGCGTAAGGCCGCAAAGACGGTCTACCACCCCGTCGGAACCTGCCGAATGGGCCCAGAGGGAGATGCGCTTGCAGTAGTCGATCCCAAACTGAGGCTTCGCGGCGTAGAAAATGTGCGGATCGCCGATGCCTCGGTCATGCCGACACTGATTTCAGGGAATACCAACGCGCCGACCATGATGATCGCTCACCGTGCGGCGGAGTTCATCCTTCGCGGCTGAGAGCGCGCAGCACCCCGCAAAATGGAAGATCTGACGCCTTTTGATCCGCGGCCACTCAGGGCCGGCCATGCCACTCCCGAACGCGATAGGCTAGACTCGGCCGGCAAAGCCTCATCATCAGGCATTCGCCGATGCAGCACCGACACCTTGACCACCAGCGCTTCACGCTGGCCGGCATCGATGATGTGATAGCCCGTGGCAAATGGCGCGACTGGGCCGAGTTGCGTGCCGCGGCACTCGGGGATCCTTCGCTGCTCGAACGGGTGCAGCGAGTTTGCCGCCCCCGTCTGAGCGAGCCCGGCGCGCAGCGCTACCACTTCTGGATGAACTATGCCGAAGAGCACCGGGCCGCTTCCTGAGTGGGATCAGGTTCTGTCGTCGGCTGCGCGGCTGCAACGCATTCTCCCGGATGCGGTGCTGGTTGGCGGCACGGCCGCGGCTGTGCACGCGGGTCATCGGTTCTCCAGCGATGCAGATCACGTTCTGACAGATCTTCGCGCGCGATTCGATGAGGTTCTGGCCACCATAGAGTCCGTCGCGGGCTGGCAGACTGCGCGCGTGCAACGTCCGGTGCTGATCCTCGGCAGCCTGGACGGTATCGAGACAGGCGTACGACAACTGATTCGGGCCGAGCCGCTAGAGACGATGGTTGTAGAGCACGAGGGCGCCACGATCACGCTGCCCACGGAAGCCGAGGTACTGCGCATCAAGGGCGTGCTCATCCTGCGGCGTAATGCGACGCGCGATTACCTCGACTTCGTGGCACTGGCCGAAT
>CAIXOY010000028.1 GCA_903921135.1 uncultured Gammaproteobacteria bacterium | reverse complement strand
GCAACCCCACGCTGCACTGAGCGATGACCACCAAAGAAGTCGTGATCTTCACTGACGGCGCCTGCCGAGGGAATCCCGGACCAGGTGGTTGGGGCGTTCTGTTGCGGTTCGGTGCCGTGGAGCGCGAACTCTGTGGCGGCGAAGGTCCGACGACCAACAACCGCATGGAGTTGATGGCTGCCATAAAGGGCCTTGAGGCACTGCGTGAGCCCTGTGTGGTGCAGTTGTTCACCGATTCCGAGTACGTGCGGCGCGGTATCACCGAGTGGATGCTCAAGTGGCGGAACAACGGCTGGCGGACGGCGGATCGCAAGCCCGTGAAGAACGCCGATCTCTGGCGTGAACTCGATGCGGAAGCCACCCGCCATCGGGTGAGCTGGCACTGGGTGAAGGGACACGCCGGCCACCCCGACAACGAACGCGCGGACGCGCTCGCCAACCGCGGTCTTGAGGATGCCCAGCGCGCAGCGAAACGAGGGGCTCACGTATGAGCCGCCAGGTGATCCTCGACACCGAGACAACAGGGCTGGAGGTGTCCGCGGGTCACCGCATCATCGAAATCGGCTGCGTTGAGCTTGTGGACCGAAGGCTCACCGGGCGCCATTTCCACCGCTACATCAATCCGCGCCGGGAAGTCGACCCGGGGGCGCTCGAGGTTCACGGCATCAGCAACGAATTCCTCGCCGACAAGCCCCTGTTCGACCAGGTCGCGACCGAGTTCCTTGCCTTTGTGGCGGGTGCGGAACTCATCATCCACAACGCTGCTTTCGATGTCGGTTTCCTCGATAGCGAGCTCGGGCTTCTGGGCGGCGGGACACGTCGCATCAGCGAGATCTGCGCCGTCATCGACACCCTGGCGATGGCGCGCTCGCGGCACCCGGGGCAAAAGAACCGGCTCGACGATCTGTGCCGTCGCTATGGCGTGGACAACTCCCAACGCGAACTGCACGGCGCCTTGCTTGACGCCGAGATCCTTGCGGACGTCTACCTTCGCATGACCGGCGGACAAACGGCTCTCGCGCTGGACGGGCAGGGCGATGCGATGCAGTCTTCGGGAAATGGCGAGCTGGAGATCCGCCCTGTCCGCGCCGACCGGCCAGCGCTTGTCGTCCTGCGTGCAACAGCGGCGGAGCGGGAGGCGCACCGGGAGCGGCTTGCGCGGATCGGCAAGGGCGGCTCTTGCCTCTGGCCAGAGGAAATCGAGGGCGGCGCTTCGGGGGCTATACTCTGAAATCCGTCGGGCAAAAGCGTCGCCCAGGCCGCGGCGCACATGACACGAGGAGTGCATTGGCGTGTCGTCACGAGTGATTCTGAACCCCGGCTCCCTGAATCTGGTGCGCCCGGAACTTGCCGTTCTCATCAAACAGGCGCAAGGCGAATTCGATCTTGCGATGCAACCGGGCGCAGAACATGGGCTTGACGCCTGCAGGGCGTTGCTCGCGCAGGTTGACGGTGTGCTCCGCCTGATCGAACTCGGCGATGCTGCCTGTCTTGCGCGCGAACTCCTCGATCTGCTCACAACCCCTCCGGAGGCCGGTTCCCGTGCGGCGCAGGCGGCGGTGCATGTGTTTTTCGTGCTGTCACGCTACCTCGACTATCTGGCCGGACGCAGGCACGCGGTACCCGACTTGCTCGTCGACGAGATCAACGCGCTGCGCACCTTGCACGGCCGGCAGCCGCTCCCCGAGTGGCATTTCGCCGGCGGACTCACCGATCAGGATGCCCACGCACCGGGCGATCCGCGCCCGGCGCCCGATCAGATCGTTGTCCGGCGGCTTCGCCACATGTATCAGGTGGGGCTTCTGGGTCTGATCCGGGGCCGGGGCGATCCGGTTAACCACCATCTCGTCCAGCGCGCGGCCTCGCGGATGTTGCGTCTCTGCGGTGGCGGGTCCCAGGCCGATACGTGGTGGCTCCTTGATGCGCTGCTCGAGGTTTTCGCGGGAGGCGATCTTGCGCTCACGCCTGCGCGCCTGCGCCTGCTCGGGCGCGCCGATCGGCAGTTCCGGGCCCCCGGCAGGGACGCGCAGATGGATGAGGCTGAGCGTGGGGGGATCCTGCTGCTGCTGTCCAAAGGGCGTGGCTGTGCGAAAGCACGCGGCGTTTGTCAGGCTTTCGGGATCGAGCGCTCGCTCCCCGGAGACCGGGAGCTCGCAGAAGAGCGGCGCCTGCTCATGGGCACCTCTGTGGCCTCCGTCGATTCGATGGCGCGTGCCTTGCGCACGGATGTGCATGCCGTGAAGGCGGAACTCGAGCAGGCTGCGGCCGAGGGCTCACTTGGTGCCGCTGCGGCAGCATCCATCCGAGACACGCTGCGGCGGGTCTGCGGCACGCTTCGCGATGGCGGACTCGCGGGAACCGCGACCGCGCTCGAGGCACAACTCGACCGCATTGCTCATCAGGGCGAAGACCTCAGCCGCGACGAGATCATGTCCGTCGCCGATGCCCTCGTCGGCATCGAGGCCACACTTGCCGGCCTGTCCAGCGCGCAAGGGCTCGCCAGGGTGCTGCGTGAGCAGATGCGAGGCGAGGGCGGCGAGGAGGCGGGACGGCAGTTGCTGGACGAGGCACGCGTTACGATGCTGACCACTGCGCGTGAAGCCATCGACTCGGTCAAGAACGGTGTGACAGCGTTTGTCGACGGTGATTTCGATCGTGCGGCCTTGATAGCTGCCGCGGGGCAACTCGCGGGTGTTCGGGGCGCGTTGCTCATCCTCGAACGTGCGGACGCGGCAGCGCTGGTTGCGCATACCTCCGCCATGGTCGAGGACGTTGCGGAAGGCAGGATCTCCGTTGCGGCAGAGCCCTTTGCGGAATCCCTCGCCGACCTGCTCATCTGCGTCGAGTACTACCTCACCGCGCTGGAGTATGCAGAGGATCCGGATCCCCTGATGCTCAAGCTGGGCCGGGAAGGGCTTATCGCCATGCGCGGGAGTGTCAGCTCGTCGTGATCGAGTGGCTGTCCGACTACGGAATGTTCCTGGCGCAGGCGCTCACGGTCGTTGCTGCTGTCCTGATAGTGGTTGCGGGTATAGCAGTTGCCGGTCAACGCATGCGGCCTGCAGAGGGCGGGCAGATCGAGGTACGTCGCCTGAACGAGCGCTACGACGCGATGCGCGATGCGCTGCGCAGCGCGGCACTCGATTCCAGGAACTACCGGAAGCTTCGCAAGCGGGAGGCCAAGGAGAAAGCGCGTGCTGCGAAACTGGCCGGTGACAAAGGCGAGGCGCCAAGAGCCTTTGTGCTCGATTTCGATGGCGACTTGCGGGCCGGTGCCGTTGACGCGCTGCGCGAGGAGATCAGCGCTGTCCTGACGCTCGCGCGGGCTGGCGACAGTGTGCTGCTCCGTCTCGAGAGCCCGGGTGGCGTGGTGCATGGCTACGGTCTTGCCGCCGCGCAGCTCGCACGGCTGCGGGAACGTGAGTTACGGCTCGTGGTCTGCGTCGACAAGGTCGCGGCGAGCGGTGGATACATGATGGCCTGTGTCGCGAACGAGGTGATTGCGGCCCCCTTCGCCGTGCTCGGCTCCATCGGCGTGCTGGCGCAATTACCGAATCTCAATCGTCTGTTGCGCAAGCACGATATCGACTACGAGGTCATCACCGCGGGCCAGTTCAAGCGCACGCTCACGCTTTTCGGTCGGAACACGGAAGAGGGACGTCGCAAGTTCAGGGAGGAACTGGACGAGACGCACGCCTTGTTCAAAGAGCACGTCGCCCGCTGGAGGCCGGCCCTTGATCTCGAACTCGTGGCCACCGGTGAAACCTGGTACGGCAGCCGGGCGCTGCCGTTGGGCCTGATCGATCGGCTAGGCACCAGCGACCAATGGCTGCAGGATGCCGCCGAATCCGGCACCGTACTGCTCGAGGTGAGTTATACCGAGCGCAAGCGTCTGGGTGAGCGCTTCGGCGACCTGCTTGAAGCCTCGGTCAGCAGGGGCATAGGCCGCGCACTCGACCGCTTGCGTGCAGAGGATCCCCACCACCAATGAATGCCCGCCTTACTTGGCCCCTGCCGGCGAGAAGGTTTCGAAGTCCTCCAGCATCGGTGACTCTTCCGTGCCGAAAGGCGCGTTCGGCTTCATGGCCGTGCTCTGCTCATCTCGCATGAATTCGTAACGCTGGCGTGTAAGTTCAGCAATCTGGGCATCGTCCTTCAGGATGGTGGGCCGGATGAACACCATCAGGTTCGTTTTCCCGCGGGTCTTTCCCTTGCTGGAGAACAGGCCGCCGATCAGGGGCAGATCACCCAGGATGGGCGTCTTGCTGCGCTGCTCCCCCTCCTTGTCCTGCAGCAGTCCGCCGATGACCAGCGTTTGCTGGTCCTTGATGAGAGCCTTGGTCTTTATCAGGCGCTTGTTGGTGACGATGTCCGAGGTTTCGGCGGCAAGCGTGTTGGAGGGAGCGATGTCTTCCGCACTCTGTTTGAGATCCAGCGTGATCGAGTCACCCTGGTTGATCTGCGGCTTGATCACCAGATTGATACCGATGTCCTGCCGCTCGATGGTGGTGAAAGGGTTCTCGACCGAAGAGGCCTGACTCGTGCTCTGACCGGTCTTGAACGGCACGTTCTGGCCGACCAGCAACTCGGCTTCCTCGTTGTCCAATGCCACTATCGTCGGTGTGGAGAGAATGTTTGCCTTGGTCGTCGTGGACAGCGCCCGCATGACAGCCTTCAGGTCACCGTTATCGATGTAGCCGAGCGTCAGACCGCCACCCGGCGCGAGGGTCACCTTGCCGTTGCTGTCCACCCCGGCACCCGTCCGGAGGTTGGCGCCCAGTGTATTCACCGCGATGTTTCCGCCCTCCGAGGGAAAGCCCTTGTGCTCGCTCCCGATCCAGGAAATGCCGAGATCACGGGCGTCGTCATCGGTGACCTCCACCACGAGTGCCTCCACGAGCACCTGGGCGCGGCGAATGTCGACCTGCTCGACGATGGAGCGCATTTTCGCAACGATCGCCGGCGGGGCATTGACGATGAGCGCATTGGTGCTCTTGCTGGCCTCGATGCTCACTTTGGCGGCTGAACCGCCGCCTTGCTGTCCGCCGGCACCCGCGCCGTTATCGCCCTGGAGTGCTTCTGCCACGCCCTTGAGGATGGCCAGCATCTCGTCTGCCTGAACGTATTTCAGGTAGATCACATCGGTGTTGCCACCGGCGACCTCCTGATCGAGGCTCGCGATGATGTTGCGCACCTGCGTGCGGTTCGCGGGGTCGCCGCCGAGCAGGATCGTGTTTGTCCGGGTGTCGACCGCCATATTGACGAACTTGTAGCCTTCGCTCCCCTGGATCGCCGGGATAAGTTGCTGCAGGTTCTTTTCCACATCCTGTGCGTTGGCGTGCTGGAGGCGAACGGTCTCGAATTGCAGGTTCCCGGCCTGATCGAGGAGTTTCACCAGTTCGTTGATGCGCTGCACGTTGGTGGCGCTGGAAGCCACGATCAGGCTGTTGGTTTCGGGATAAGCGGTCAACATGCCGGTTTGCGGCACGAGCGGCCTGAGATTGGTGGCCAACTGGCTAGCCGGTACGTTCTTGGCCCGGATCACCGTGATGACCGTTTCACCGCCTACCCCGCGCGACACCTGCGGACTGCTGGCGTTTGCCATCGCCTGGGGCACGATCTTGATGGCCCCACCTGACTCCACCGCGGCAAAGCCGTTCACCTCCAGTGCCGAGAGAAACACCTGGTAGGCCTGCTCCGGTGTGACGGGTTCGGCCGACAGCACCGTGACCTTGCCTTGCACGTCTTTGTGGACGATCAGGTTCTTGCCTGTGACATCCGCGACCCACTGGACCATGGAGCGTATGTCCGCGTCGCGCATGTTCAGCACGAGCTTCCCGGCCTCTGCCAGCACGCTGCCGGCGTGGCAGGCAGCGGCAATTGCAATCCCTACGGCGGCCAGATGCTGCCGTGTGCGGTGACTGAGTGCTATCCGTAGTGTGTTCATTTGCGTGTCCGGTTGCGGAGCTCTTCGAGGCGCTGGCGAATGAGGTTGGCCTTTTCTTCAGGGGCCAGATCCTGTGGTATCGGCTGAGGCTGATCCGGTTCAAGCGCGAAGACGGGGGAGCCCCCGGCTGAACTTTCTGCGGACGCTTGTACGCTTTGAGCCGCGGGCGTGTCCGAGAGGCGTTCGAATTGCAGCCGCTCGGGGGACCCCGAGCGGTCAAACAACACGTGGTCAGGATGGACCTCTTTCAGGATGAGGCCGGGTGCCACGCTCTGGCCGACCCTGTACCAGTCGGCCTGGCCTGAGCTGTTCTCGATAATCGCTCCACCGGTGCCGTTTTCTGCAGCAAAAGCCGCCCGAAGAACGAATCCCGTTGCTTCCTGAGGAGCCGGTACGCCGACTGCGGCGCTGTTGCTTGCCGTTGGGGCGGCACCGAAGACGTCCGCACTCAATATGAGCGGCAGCGGATCCGCTGGCGGAGCTGTGATGACGGGAGGATGGGTGTCCGCCGAGCCGGAATCCGATGTCGAGCCGAATCCGCGGAGCAATTGCATACCCGTTGCCGAAAGAGCGAGCACGGCCACCAGCGCCGCGACGGCGAGGGGGGGGCTAATGCTCAGCCTGTCTTCCAGCAGTGCGCGAATGGATGCCTGCATCTGTGTCGACTCCGTCCCTCTTGGAGGCCACCGGCGGTGTATTCATGGCGTAAAGCCGTCGCCGGGCATGACTTGTGCAAATCGCAGGCCAGTGCCGGTTTCCTGTCTCCCGTCGTCTGGCCCGAGCCGACGGACGGTTGGCGAGGGCCGGTGCTAGAGTAACGCGCATATCCGAGGTCCACGCCCCATGCAGACCATCCCCTACGCCTACGCCAAGCGCCATGGTGCACTGTTACGGATGCCCGAAGACGGGTCCGAGGAAAAGCCACGCCTGCTCCATCGGGCAAATGTGCCGGTTCAGGCAGTCGCAGAGATACAGCGACTGACCGGGGTGGCCTTCACCTGCGAGCCACTCAGCGACGAGGACTTCGATCGCGCGCTGGCCGATACCTATGAACAGAAGAGCGGCGCCGCGCAACGTATGGCGGCAGGTCTTGCCGACAACGTCGACATGAACAGCCTTCTCGAGAATGTCCGCGAGACCGACACCGATATCCTCGAGGAGAAGGAAGACTCGCCGATCATCCTCCTCATCAATGCGATTCTGGCCCAGGCGATACGGGAGGGAGCCTCGGACATCCACGTCGAACCCTACGAGAAACGGCTCGTCGTGCGGTTTCGTGTCGATGGCATGCTCCGCTCGGTTCTGGAGCCGCGCCGGGAGTTGGCCCCTTTGCTGATTTCCCGTATCAAGGTGATGTCGCGTCTGGACATCGCGGAGAAACGCGTGCCGCAGGACGGGCGCATTTCCATCCGGGTTGGTGGTCGCGAGATCGATCTGCGCGTATCGACGTTGCCATCTGCGAATGGCGAACGCGTGGTCATGCGCATACTCGAGAAAAACCAGGCGAGACTCGACCTTGACCGGCTCGGTTTTTATCCGGCGGCTCTCGCGGGCCTGAAGGGGCTGCTGGCGCGACCGCACGGCATCATTCTGGTCACCGGCCCCACGGGGTCGGGCAAGAGCACGACGCTCTACGGTTGTCTCAATCACTTGAACGATGGCAGCAGCAATATCCTCACGGTCGAAGACCCGATCGAGTACAACATCGAGGGCATCGGCCAGACCCAGGTGAACGTAAAGGCAGGCATGACCTTCGCCTCCGGGCTGCGGGCCATGTTGCGTCAGGATCCCGACGTCGTGATGGTCGGCGAGATCCGTGATGCGGAGACGGCAGGCATCGCTGTGCAGGCGAGTCTCACCGGCCACCTCGTGTTGTCCACGCTACACACCAACACGGCCGCAGGTGCCGTGACACGCCTCGAAGACATGGGTATCGAGCCGTTCCTGCTCGCCTCCAGCATCAACGGCATCATCGCGCAGCGACTGGTGCGCCTGCTCTGCAACGAGTGCAAGCAACCGCATGTTCCGGACGCTGTCGAGATGGAACTGCTCCAGATACGGCGGGCGGAGGAACACCTTCTGTTCCGTCCCAAGGGTTGTTCGGCCTGCAACGACCGTGGCTACCGCGGCAGGATGGGGCTCTACGAGGTTCTCCTGGTCGATGACACCATCCGCACGCTCATCCACAAGCGCGCGCCCGAGGACGAGATCGTGGCGCAGGCGCGGAAGAGCCAGCAGTCCTTGCGCGCTGACGGGCGGGCCAAGGTCCTGAGTGGCAAGACGACCGTAGAGGAAGTCCTGCGCGTCACACGGGAGGATTGAGGCTGTGGCGGTGTTCAGTTATGCAGTGCTGGATCCGGCCGGCAAGCAGCGCAAGGGGACGCTCGAAGCCGATAATCCGCGCCACGCTCGGCAGGTCCTGAGGGACCGGGGGCTGGTGCCGCTAGATGTCACCGCGGTAAACGCCGACAACCGGCGCGGCAAAGAGAAAACCGTCGCCTCCCGCGCATCCCTCCCGGTCGCAGAAGTGGCGTTGTTTACCCGCCAATTGGCAACGCTGCTGCAATCGGCCCTTCCCATCGCAGACGCACTGATGGCCATAGCGCAGCAGAGCGAGAGGGCACAGTCCAAGGCGCTCGTGTCCAGCCTGCGATCCCAGGTGCTTGAAGGGCGCTCTCTCGCGACTGCGATGGGGCAGTACCCGCGCGCATTCCCCTCCATGTACTGCGCTACCGTTGCCGCAGGCGAGCACACCGGGCGCCTCGATCTGGTGCTGTCGAAGCTTGCGGATTACACCGAGTCGAGTCACAAGTCCCGCCAGAAGGTCCAATTGGCACTGATCTACCCGAGCGTCCTGCTGGGCCTCGCGGTACTGGTGGTGACGGGGCTCCTCACATACATCGTGCCTGACGTCGTCAAGGTTTTCGCCGATCAGGGGCAGGCCTTGCCGCCTCTCACCCAGGCCATGCTCGATGCCAGTGATTTTCTGGTGAACTGGGGAGTCTGGGCGCTGGTCGGGATGGTCGTCGGGGTGTTCGCCTTCCGCGCTTTGCTCCGCAACGAGGCCCGCCGGGAGATGGCAGACGCGCTCACCCTCAAACTCCCCTTGGCCGGCCGCATGAGTCTGGCCGCAAACAGCGCGCGGTTCGCCGGCACCCTGAGCACGCTGGTCTCGAGCGGTGTGCCGCTGGTCGACGCGCTGGACATCGCCGCCGCAGTGCTGACCAACACCGCCCTGAAGCGCGTGGTCGGGGAGGCCGCGGGGCAGGTGCGTGAGGGCAGCAGTCTGAAATCAGCTCTTGAGCGCAGCGGCCGTTTTCCGCCGATGATGATCTACATGATCGCGAGCGGTGAGCAGAGTGGTGAACTCGAGCGCATGCTCGCGCGCGTTGCCGACAGCCAGCAGTCCGAACTCGACAACCGGATCGCCACGATGCTCGGACTTCTCGAGCCCGCTGTTCTGTTGTTCATGGGCGTAGCGGTACTATGCATCGTGGTTGCGATACTGCAGCCGATCTTCTCCCTCAACCAGATGATCACCTAGAGGTGTACATAGTGGAAATCCGATCCAACCGACATCGCGGCTTCACGCTCATCGAGATCATGGTCGTCGTCGTCATCATCAGCGTCCTGATCGGGCTGGTCGCGCCGAACATCATGGGCCGTGTCGATCAGGCAAAAGTCACCGCCGGCAAGGCCGATATTGCAACGATGTCGCAAGCTCTGGAGATGTACCGCATCGACAACGGAAGCTACCCGACGACGGATCAGGGCCTTCAGGCACTCGTCGAGAAGCCCGGTGGCACACCGGAGCCGCGCAACTGGAACGCTGCCGGCTACATGAAGAAAAAGACGCTCCCCAAGGATCCCTGGGGCAATGACTACCAGTACGTCCGCTATCCCGACGGCCGCTTCGACATCGTGAGCCTCGGCGCTGATGGTCGGGAGGGCGGCGAGAGCTACGATGCCGACATCACCTCCGCCGAGTAAAACGAGCGGGGGCTTCACCCTCGTCGAGATGCTCGTCACGCTCGTGATCATGGCCCTTCTTGCGGGGCTCGCCACGCTCTCCGCGGGCGGGAATGCGCAGCGCGCAGCGCGTGACGAAATGTCCCGCATCCGGGAAATGCTCCTGTACGCGCGGGACGAGGCGACGATGCAGGGGGATGAACTCGGCCTGCTGCTTGAAGAGGACGCCTATAGCGTCCTTCGATTCGACCCTGAGTCGGAGCTCTGGTCGGAGATCCCGGAAAAACCACTCGACAGGCACGAATTGCCCAAGGGCATGAGCCTGAGCCTGTCGCTGCCAGAGGCGCCTGTCCGCAGGTCGTCGGGAGGCAATGACGACGAGCTGGTGCCGGAGGTGTTGCTGTCCTCGAGCGGCGAGATCAGCGAATTCACACTCGAGTTGCGGCTCTCTCCGGGCGATGAGCTGATCGCAGGGCTCGAGAGCGACGGCAGTGGAACCCTCCGTGACCTCTGAGAGGCAGACGGGTTTCAGCCTCATCGAGGTGCTGGTGGCGCTTGCGATCCTGGCGGTGCTGGCCACCACCGTCGTGTCCCAGAGCGGTGCTTTTTCGGCCCAGCTTTTCCGTCTCGAAGACAAAACGCTTGCGCTATGGGTGGCACAGAACGCTCTTGATGAAGCGCGACTGAAAGACACCCCGCCCGTGGACGCCAAGCCGTCAGAAGTGGAGATGGGCGGCAAGACATGGGTGGTCAGCATGCGCGTACAGCCTACGCCACGCCCCGGTTTCAGCCGCATGGAAGTGAGCGTGGCTCGCGAGGGTGAGGACGATCCGCTGTTGAGCCTCACTGGCTTCAGGGCCGATCTGCGGTGAGCAAGCGTGAATCGGGATTCACGCTTCTGGAAGCCTTGGTCGCAATGGCGATTTTTTCCTTCATTGGCGTTGCTGCCTACACTTTGCTCGCGTCCACAGGGCGGCTGAAAGAGAGCGGCGACGCAGGGTACGCGGCACTTGCTGGCATGCAACTCGCTATGCGCCAACTCGAAGAGGATTTTTCGCAGTTCTCACCGAGGCCTGTTTCAAGCGGAGGGCGGGAGAACAGTCCGGCGCTGGATGCCGAGCCGGAGGATGCGGTTGTGGAGTTCACCCGCGCCGGGTGGCGCAACCCGCTTGGAATGCCACGCTCAGGGCTCCAGCGTGTTGCCTGGGCGGTAGATGATGAGGGGAACCTGCTGCGCCGTTACCGCCGGGAAATCGACGATACGGACCCCGACGCCCTTATGGAGAGGGTGTATGCCTCCAACGTCGACTCCCTCGAACTCCGCTACCTCGACGACAAAGGAAAGTGGACTAAGTCCTGGCCGCCCGAGTCGGGGCCGGGGGTCGCCGCCCGGGCCGGGGATACGGTGGGGGTTGCCGAGGCGGACGAAACTGTGCCGGTAGCTGTCGAAGTTCGCGTAGCACACGTGCGGCTCGGTGAGTTGAACCGTGTCATACCCCTTCGCTGAGAGCGCCCCGCCCGGGCGTCAGCGCGGCGTCGCACTGATCACGGTGCTGCTCGTGTTCGTTATCGCGACCCTGATCGCCACGCAGATGCTGCGGACGAGCTACATGGCACTGAAGCGGACCGGCAATCTCATCGCGTCTTCGCAGGCGCGGTATTACGCGCTCGGTGCCGAGGATCTCGGGCGGCAAATGCTGGCCAACGATCTCAAGTCGAGTCCGGCCGGGCAGGGCACAGACCACCTCCGCGAAACCTGGGCATCCAGCCAACTGAGCTTCGACGATCCGGAGAACGACGCGACCATCGAGGTGCGCATCGAAGATCTGTCCGGGCGTTTCAATATCAACAGCCTGGTCGATCGTGCGGGCAAGGTCCAGCCAGCACAACTCGCCCGTTTGCAGCGTTTGTTGCGCTTGCTTGAGATCGATCCCGCCATAGCGGAAATCGCGGCTGACTGGGTCGATAAAGATGGTTCGACCTCGAGGGGCGGATCAGAGTCGTCCGCCCACGGAGTGCGGTTTCTGCCCGATCGTCCGATGGTCGATCCTTCCGAGTTGCGCTCCTTGCCGGGCATGGATGCAGAGTCGTGGAAACGTCTTGCTCCGCTGGTCAGCGCTTTGCCTTCCGGAGTGCTGCTCAACATCAACACGGCGCCGGCGGAAGTTCTTTTGGCGTACGCCGAGAAGTCCTCGCCCCCCGAGATGGAACGTTTTGTGCTTATTCGCGATCAGCAGCCGATCCGTGACGCTGCGGATCCACAGGTCGCAACCCTGTTCGGAACCGCCACCACGGCACTGGACATACGCAGCAGCTTTTTCTCGCTGCAGGTCCATGCCCGGTATCGTGACCGTCACGTCAGGTTTGAAACACGGATCGAACGGGATCCGAAAAAGGGCAGCACCATCATCACCGGGCGTAGCGACGCTACCCGGATATAGGGGCAATCATGGCCGGGAAAAACTGGCTGGCAGTACACCTCGAGCACAAGATGCCCGACGAGAACACCGTCGTGGCATGGGCTCTCATGGATCCAGTGAACAAGCTCCTTGCGCAGGGACAGGGACCTCTCGGTCGGGTCCGAGTGCAGGCCGGGCACGCGGCAGAGCGCGCCGAGGTCGTCATTTTCGTGCCCGGGAGCGCGGTCAACCTGGCGGAAG
>CAIXOY010000027.1 GCA_903921135.1 uncultured Gammaproteobacteria bacterium | reverse complement strand
GTAGCCGGCGCTGCCCTCGCGCAGAGCGATGTGATCCCCAAGGCGAACGGCTCCTGTCCCTCGGGATACCGCAATGGCCCCGGCGCTTACTGCTACCAGAACAGCTATGGCAACCAGCGCGATGCCATCGAGAAGGTGGGTGGCAAATGCCCCAGCGGCTACAGCAACGGAGCAGGTGCGTATTGCTACGAGAACCGGAGCTCACAACCGCAGGACGTGGTGGTCAAGGTGAACGGCCGCTGCCCCTCCGGCTACAGGGATGGGCCCGGGGCGTATTGCTATCGTTGAACCACCTCGGGAGGCGAGCGCTGAGTAACACTCATGGCCCGATATCGCCGTCCACATAAAACCAGCGGCCGTCCTCTCTGACGAAGCGGCTCTTTTCCTGCAGCCGGTGCGCTTTTCCCTGAACCTTGTACCGGGCCACGAACTCGACGGTCGCGGTGTCTCCCGTCTGCTTGTGCTGTTTCACCGTGAGCCCCAGCCATTTCGTGCTTTGCAGTTCGAGTGAGCGCGGCCGGGTTGAGGGGTGCCAGGTCGAGAGCAGGTAGGCGCCGAGTTCCAGCACATAGGCGCAGTAGCGGCTGCGCATGAGGGCCTCTGCGGTGGGTGCTGCGGCGCCGTCGTGGAGGGGTTGGCAGCAGGCGCTGTAGGCGATTGCGGGGTTGCAGGGGCATGGAGGTGAGCGGGGCATGGTGTGAGAGTCAGAAGGATGGCCTTGCCACGCCCGCGAGGGCGAGGATTACCGATCCCCGCGCCCGGCAGTTCACGCGCTGTCTCATGTAAAGCTCCGCACCCGGACCGCTCAACCGCCCGGCACCACCAGCACCGGATTGCGCCCCGCCTGGATATCCGCGATGCGCGAATGCGCGGCGTCTAGCCAGCCGTCTTCGGCCAGCACGTAGAAGCGGCGTTCGCGTATCGCCGCGAGGCTGCGCGCGGCAATCACCGAGGGATCCAGCCCGTTTTCGGCGGCCTTGCAGATGATGTCTTCGACGAAGCGTCGAGACTTGCTCGACGGCACGTCTCCGTCGCCAGAGAGCTCCTCGGGACGATTGCGCGCGGAGGCGCCGATGCCGGTGCGGATCATCTCGGGGCAGACCAGCGAGACACCGATCTGCGGCGCGTTCAGCGCCAGATCATGGAACAGGCACTCCGAGAGGCCGACCACTGCATGCTTGCTCATGTTGTAGACGCCGGCGAGCGTGGTGGCCGTGAGCCCCGCCATCGAGGCGACGTTCAGCACGTGCCCCTCCTGCCCCTGCGCGATCATGCGTGGAACGAAGGCGCGGATCCCGTGAATCACACCCCAGAGGTTCACGCCGAGCACCCAGCGGTAGTCTGCTTCGCTAGCCTCCCAGCAGAGCCCGCCAGCGAACACGCCGGCGTTGTTGCACAGGAGGTGAACTGCGCCATGGCGTGCATAGGCCTCCTCGGCCAGCGCTTCCACCGAGGCTGAATTCGAGACATCGGTGCGCACGCCGCTCGCCTCGGCGCCGCTCGCGCGCAGTTCATCCACGGCGTGCGCGAGCGCCGATTCCTCGATATCCGCCAGCACCAGGTGCATGCCCTCGGCGGCCAGCGTGCGCGCCAGCGCGAGCCCGATCCCGCTTGCGCCACCAGTGATGACTGCCACGCGGCCTGAGAGGTGTTCCATGGGTCTGGTTTCCTGCTGGTGTTGTGGATGCGATGCAAGGACGTTCTGGAGCCGGCCGATATGTGGATTGGCCAGCTCAAGGCGCGTCGGGAGACAGCGCGGGTATTCTGGCGGAATGTTCTCCATCGCAGCACTCCCCGTCGAGCACCGCAGCGGCGAGAAGTAGTGCGGGGTTGATGAGGTTGGTAAACGCCGGGTTGAATACCACACCGTTGCAGTCCGCTTGAGGACCGACGCGCCGGGTCACGCTTCGCCCGAGCAGTCTCCTCGCTTCAAGGGCTGCGAAGTCGCGGCGGAAATGCCAGCCTCATCCGAGGTGCTCATTGCCATGCACGCTGCTTTCCGAACCTATGTTATGCGCATGTTTCTGCGCGGCTGTGCGGGTGCGGCAGAGCTGCGAAGACGCCGCATGTGGCTCGACGTATCGAGATAAATCATGAATGCAATTGTCATCGAACGCGTAAAGGTCAGTGAACTGCCCGAGGACTGGCGGGTACGGCTGCATGTGGGGGGTAATGCCCGCGTGACGGTGCGCATCGAGGAGGAGGCAGCAGCCACAGAGGATGCAGAAAATCCCTTGTTCGGTATGTGGCAAGACCGCACAGAGTTGAGCGATGTCGAAGCCTATGTTCGCAAGCTGCGGGCGCCCCGCTTCTGACGGTGGTTCATGATCCTGATCGACTCGGATGTCCTGATCTGGCTCACGCGCGGGCACGCCGGCGCCAAGTCACGTTTAATGCAGATCGACCCTTGGCGAATTTCAACGATCACATACATGGAACTCGCCCAAGGTTGCCGCAGCAAAGACGAACTGCAGCGCATCAAGCGCGGACTCGTCGTTCAACACGCACAGGTTCTTCCCCTGACAACAGCAACATCGGAGCTGGCAATGACGCTCATCGATGCGCATGCGCTAGCCGACGGTCTGCAACTGGCGGATGCATTGATAGCTGCCACGGCGCTGGAACATAACCTCGTCTTGCTTACAGGCAACACAAGGCATTTTCTCGCGATCGATGCGCTGAAACTCGCGCGCTTCGAACCCTAGTATCCCGTCGGCGTTCTTGCTCGTACCAGTGGCCAAGAGCAGCGGTTGGGCTGACCGTGCAACACAGCCAGTAGCCGCCGAGATAGCCCGGCAAGGGGTCGCGCTGTCTCGGAGGCCTGTCAGACCCCTCCGTGGATCGACCAGAACTGCGCTGGCGTGAGGATGGGGAAGCGCTCGGCTACGGCAACTAACTCCTTGTCTCCGGTGATCAGATAATCCGCTTCGGAGATGGTCCGTGCAGTGACATGGGACAAAACGGTCAGCGAGTGTTGGATGCCGAGAGCGCAGCCTGCCGCTCCTCATCTACGGCATCCTCGATTTCCTTCAGGCCTTCGGACTCCGGTACGCCGGCATATCCGGCTTCGATGCGACCGCTGAGCGCCTCGAAGCGGTCTTGCATCCGCCGAATCCGTTCGAACAAGCTTGCGTCAACAAGTGCGGCAACAGGCTTGCCATTCTTGTTGATGACCACACTGTCGCGCCGGTACTGGACCCGATTTAGCATCTCGCCGAGGTTCTGTCGAAACGTGACAGCGCTGGTTTCCGTGATCATGCTGCGCCTCGCTCCCTGATCTGCTCGTAAGAAAACGCGGGCGCATCCGTACGAGTTGATGCGTGCCCGATCGTGATGGCCAGGATGTTGCCCTTCTTATCCAGATCGACAAGGGTGTTCTCGTCCAGATCGCGGGTTTCCGCGACAGGAACGTCACGGAACTCGATCTGGAGCGTGTCTGTATCTGCGAAGTAGCGGACTTTCATGGCGCGAACCTCCTGTCGAAAAACGCCTTCTGCACCGTTTCACCGTCAGCCAGAAGCACTACCCGAAGGTACTTATTGCATCCGGTGCATCTCTTCACAGAACACTTTCCAAGCCTTTCCTCTCGATAAGATTGAGCAGCTTCAAGGAAGGACCGCTCGGCCGTTTGTCGCCGATCTCCCACTTCTGCACTGTGGACACGCTCGTGTTCAGCACGGCTGCAAATACGGCCTGGCTGACATGCGATTTCTCGCGAAGAGATTTGATCTTCTCGGGCGGCATTTCTTCGATATCGAGATTGCAGAGTGCTTCGAACTCGCCCATTCGACGCTTGCTGATGATCCCGGCACTGTGCAGTCCGCGCGCGGTCTCACGCATCTCATCCAGAATTCGACTCTTAGATTTCGCTGTTGCCATCTCGCACCTCCATAAGTACTTCGGACCGCAATGCTGAAGCCAACTCTTGGTCATTCAGCCCAAGCAATTCGCTCGCGACTTCCTGTAATGCCCGCAATTCAGCGGCGTCGATGTTGGTGCGTTCGTTCTTGCCAAAGCCGTACAGGAAAAACCAGCGGGCCGCCATCTTGGTGGCCACGATGGTCCTCGCGCCGCCACGCTTACCTTTCCCGGGCAAAGCAACCCGCTTCTTCACCAAGTGTCCGCCCAGATCCGCATCCACGAGACCGGAAGCCATCTCGGAAACCGCTGTTGATAGCGCGTCGTCCGATAATCCGGCCTTACGCATCCAGCGAGTGAATGACTTGGTTTTGAAGATTCGGCGCATCGCCAAAATGTATCACTAGGTGCAATGGTTTGGTAGCCGGAGTCTTGTCCAACGAGAAATGAGTCTGAAGGTGGGCTTAGTCACACGCAGCGAGAATGCCACCGACCTCCGAATGCCCCAACGCAACCTCCCGCAACCGGTGGTAATGCTCCCCGCACACCGATGCGAATCCCGGCCGACTCTTGAAGGCCAAGCTGCTGTACGTAAACAAGCACACCACTATGCCGAATGCCTCGGCGCTGAGGTGTCCCTCGTACCCGTTTGGGCTCAGGACGTCGAAGCCGGTATCGGAATCCGGTGCCATGTAGAACGCAGGACCTACCGTGTAGAACAGCCAGTAGCCGCCGTGATAGTCCGGCGAGAGGCGATCTGCCCAGTAGTAAGCGGCGGGTTCAATCTGGAAGGGAAAGGCATTGCCGAACAGGGCTGCCGTAGTGGGCAATCGGCGATGCTCGGGAACGAGTAAGCGGGTATCTGTCATGGTTGATCTCCAGTTTCGAGGGATGAGGGTAGGGAGAGCTCGTTGCGCTTCGACTCGAGGAAGTGAGCGAGGTAAGCCCGAAGCTCGTCAGGCGGGTAATCGGTGAACTCCGAGTCCAGGATGGCGATGGCCACCATCTCGTAGGACTGGTACAGGCGGCGGGGATCGGAGAGGTCCCCGTCCGGATGGTTCCGGACGGTTTCCTCCAGACGAGCACCTACCTCCGCCAGATCGCGGATAGGCATGTCGGTCTCCTATGGGTTTAGAGGGAGAGGCGAGGCGAGAGGATCAGAAGCAAAGCTCGGCGTAGGCCGAAGGGAGCAAGGCCAGAGAGGCTTCGTCCAGGTGGTACCCGGCACACAGCCGGGCATACGCATTCACGGTGTCGGTAAAGTCCCCGGGATCAATATCCCAGGTGCTGACCGTGTCGATGGCGTCGGCATAGAAGTCTTCGATCATAGAAAGGTTCTCCAAAGCAGCACTCCCCCGCCGAGCACAGCAGCGGCAAGAAGGAGCAGGGGGTTGATGAGGTAAAGGGCAACAGACAGCGGCAGGACCCACGTGCGCAGCTGAGGAACCAGCAGGCACAGGACCAGCGCACACAGCAGAAAGACGGAGTTCAGAGGCACCTCCGCGCAAGTGAAAGAAACGGCAAGGAAATCCGCATTGCGCGGAAAGCTCGGAATAGGGTCGGATTCGGGCTTTGCTGAAACACCCGATGCAGAAAGGCGAAGAGGATCAGGCGGTTAGGGGAAGGAAAACCTCGGTGACCAGCCGAGACGGACTCGGGCGATCAGCGGGTGGGTTTCTTCGGGGAGGCAGGAGAGGACTTGGTGGAAGCCGGCTTGGCCTTCGAAGCTGGTTTGGGCTTTGAGGCAGAGGGCTTGCCTGTACCGGACCCACCCTGGACGATCGAGGCAACCCGGGCATCCCAGTCTGGGCAGAGCTCATGGATCCGGGACTTCCCCGGCAGAGGCTGGATCAGCTTCTCGGCTCGGAGCACTGCGAGCAGGTATCCGGGTGTGTTAACGCTCTTGCCTTTGAACAGAGGGAAAAGCAATATCGCCGTAACGGCTTTGCTTTTCTGCAGAGCCGAACGGATTGAAGACAGACTGACCCACTCCTTCGAGAAGAAGCCGCCACCGGTGCAGGTAGTGATTCGAATCAGAGGGGTTTGCTTGGCATCGAGACCCAACTCGTAGTGCAGGGTGGAGGTGCCGGAGAGCGTGG
>CAIXOY010000026.1 GCA_903921135.1 uncultured Gammaproteobacteria bacterium | reverse complement strand
CCAGCAGCTCGGCGATGGCATCCTGCCGGGAGCGCAGCACCTCGATCCGCCGTGTGGGGCGCCGCAGCCAGCGCCGGAGCCAGCGTGCGCCCATGGCCGTACAGGTGGTATCCAGCACCCATGCCAGCGTGTGCTCGGTGCCGCCGGTGAGATTGGTGTCGATCTCGAGGTTGCGCAGCGACGCTGCATCCAGCACCACCGCGTCTTCGCGCGTGTCGGCGGCGATGGCGTGCACGTGCGGCAATTCGGAGCGCTGTGTGTCGCGTGCATAACGGAGCAGGCATCCTGCCGCGCGGATCGCCAGCCCGAGTTCCGCACAGCCGAAGCCCGAGAGATCGTGCGTGCCGAACTGCTTGCGCAGCAGCGTGAGCGCGCTTTCGGCATCGAACTCCCACGGCGGGCGACGGCGCAGGCCGGGCACAGCCGATATCGGGCTTCGCAGTGCGCTGGCTTCTGATGCCAGGAGTTCCGCAGGCTGCAGGCGCCGGAGTTCACCGGCCAGCGCTTCCTCGCCCTCGACCTCCAGTACCAGAAAGCGCCCGCTGGCCAGATCCAGCGAGGCGAGTCCGAAGCGCTCGGCCTCCTCGGTAACCGCCACCAGCAGGTTGTCCCGTGCGGCATCGAGCAGGGATTCGTCGGTGAGCGTGCCCGGCGTGACGATGCGCGTAACTTCGCGATCCACGGGACCCTTGCTGGTCGCGGGATCACCGATCTGTTCGCAGATGGCAACCGCTACACCTGCCCGCACGAGCCGCGCCAGATAGCCCTCCACAGCGTGATAGGGCACGCCCGCCATCGGGATGGGCTGGCCGGCCGAGGAGCCACGCGCAGTCAGGGTGATGTCGAGCAGCTGGGCCGCGCGACGGGCGTCTTCGAAGAACAACTCGTAGAAATCGCCCATCCGGTAGAACAGCAGCTCTTCCGGGTGTTTGGCCTTGATGCGCAGGTACTGCTGCATCATCGGGGTATGGGTATCGTTGCGCTCCATGAGGCTCGTCGGCGAGGTTGGACTGTACGGGCCGGCACGCTACCATGATCGCGCACCCCGCCGCGCGGTTTGCGCACCATCAAACCGGGAGCCGATCGTTGTTTGCCAACCTGATCCACGCGATCCAACCGGGCCTTGGCCTTCTGTCGGTGGTCCTCGCGTTCCTCTGCGTTCGCCACATGCGTGAGTCCGGTGAGAGGGGCATGGGCTGGCTTGCCCTGGCCGTTGTCTCCTACCTCATCAATCACGTGCTGACGGGTGCGATCAACGTCAGTGCTTCGGGTGGTGCTGCCTACCTCGTGATGGTGGTGTCAGCCAGCGTCGCCCTTGCCGCGTTTCTGGTGGGTGTCCGCCTGTATGGCACGGTCGATTCATCCGGATGGGCCGCGGATCCCCAGAAGCTGTTCATCGCTGCGTGTATCGGCTTCTGCATTTTGCTTCCCGTGCTGCTGAAGTGGGCGTTCCCCCTTCTGCATGCGGTTCCCGCCCTGATGTTGGGCTACGGGGGAATGGTGCAGTTGCGCATGGAGCGGCAGAGCCCCGGATTGGGCCACGGTATCGCAGCCATCATGCTGTTAGCCCATCCGCTCGGCTGGCTGGTGCTGAACGTTCTTGACGCCTCGCCAATCCTGCTGCGGGACACGCTGTCGGTGCCCTATGTCGCCGCCGGGTATGCGCTCTTGTCTGTGACCATCAGTCGCGCGAACCGCGATGCGGCACGAGCAACGCAGAGCCTGCGCGACGCCGAGGCCCGCTGGAGCTTCGCGCTCGACGGGAGCTCGCAAGGCGTCTGGGACTGGGACCTCCCGTCGGGAAGTGCCTATTACTCTCCCAGACTCAACCAGATGCTCAGTGAGGCGGTCGCGGGAGCGGTGCGATCGCCCGCGCGTTGGTTCGAACCCCTGCACCCCGATGACGTGCTGGGCACACGTGCTTCTCTCAACCGTCACCTTGCCGGAGAAACACCCTCCTTCGACGTCGAATACCGCGTACGCCGGCAGGATGGCTCGGACGCCTGGTTCGAGACGCGTGGCAAGGTGATCACCCGTTCGCCGAGTGGCGAAGCGCTCCGGATGATCGGCACCGTCACCGACATCACCGTTCGCAAGGCGGCCGAACTCGCCCTCGCCGAATCCCTGCGTGAACTCGAAGAGCGCAAACGACAGGTGGAGCAACTGAACGCCCAGCTCGCGCGACGCGCCATCGATGCCGAGACTGCCGTTCGCGCCAAGGACGCGTTCCTTCGCAACGTGACACACGAGTTCCGCACACCCATGAACCACATCATGGGTGCGGCGAACCTGCTCTCGCGGAGTCCGCTCGACGAAAAACAGCTCAAGTGGCTGACGATGATCCTCGACGGCGCGCGCAACCTCCTGAAGCGCATCGATGCCACCATTGATATCGCCCGTATCGAGGCCGGCGGCCTGACGCTCGAGAGCGTCGACTTCGGGCCCGCCACTGTGCTCGCGGAAACCTGCGGGATGCTCGCGCACCGCGCCCGGGAGAAGGGGCTCGCACTGCAGGTCACCACGGCGCCCGATGTTCCCGCGGTGCTCAAGGGCGATCCGACCCGTCTTGCGCAGATGGTGCTGAATTTCCTCGACAACGCCATCAAGTTCACCGAGCAGGGCTTTGTGCGCGTATCGGCCACCTGCGTCGCGCGGGATGGGGCAGGCGTGGCGCTGCGCGTGGAAGTGGCCGACTCCGGACCCGGCATTCCCGTCGAACTGCAGGCCTCTCTTTTCACGCCTTTCGCGCCGGGGGATCCCTCGGTCACACGCCGTCATGGTGGCCTCGGGGTGGGGCTGTCGACGACGCGCGAGATCGCACGCCTGATGGGCGGTGACGCGGGCGTATCCAGCGAACCCGGAAAGGGCTCGACCTTCTGGCTCAGCGCGCGTTTCCTCCCCGGCAAGCCCGATTGACCGGGCTCAATCCGCGTACTGCCCGCTCAGCGTGAGCAAGGCAGAGACTTCGCTGCGTTCGAGTTCATCGAGTTCCGGTCGCCAGATTTCGAAGAGCAGTACGACCCGCTCTTCGTCGCTGTTGTTCCAGGCCTCGTGCTCGATCGAATCGTCGAAGATCATCAACCGGCCTTCCTCCCACGCGCGCTCTTCGCTGCCGCAGCGCAGCTTCCCGCAGGACGGTGGCACGATGAGCGGCAGATGGCAGATCAGTCTCGTGTTCAGGAAGCCGTTATGCGGCGGTATCCGGGTGCGCGGCGCGAGTCGCGAGAACAGCACGTTGGGCGAGCGCTCGGGAATATGCGGCATCGGGGCCGCATCGAGCGCGGATAGCGCCTGCGGGCAGCGGGAGCCCGCGGCAGTGACGGCGCCGTTCTGCACCAGATAACAGGCCGACCAGTCCTCGCTGTCGAGCAGGCTGCGCTCGTTCATCGCGGGCTGGTTGGTGCTTGACTGCAGGTACGGCGAGAAGTGCCCGCCCTCCGTGAGCAGCGCGCGCAGTTCCGCCGTGATCGCCGCAGCGGCGCTTTCAACGGCCGGTGCCCAGTTGAACTCCTCGCGGGGGTAGAACTGCCGTTGCGGCAAACCGGGGAAGTAATAGCGCGTGGGCCCCTGATGGTAGACCTGACGCTTCCCGAGGCTGATGTCCACCGATGCCGCGAACCGCGGACTCGCCGTGGCGGGATCGTGGCCACTCGCCTTCAGTCCATCGATCAGGCGTTGCTGCACGGCTGCCGCATTGCGTTCGACAACGCCGCGCGCTCGCTCGAGCGCCGCATTCACGTCCGGGGGCTGTGGTGTGTCGCCGGCCACGCGCAGTGCGGCGCGGTAGAAGGCCACAGCAGGGCCGTGCCTTGCGGTGGAGACGAGGTGGTCGGCCTTGAAAAGCAGCGCGCGCATGTGGCGCGGGTCTATCTGCAGGGCGCGGTCCACCGCGGTGAGTGCTGCGGTGTCGTCGCCGAGTTTCGCGCAGGCGAAGGCGAGGCCAAGCCAGGCATCGAGGTTGCGTGCGTCTGCCGCTACGGCCGCGCTGAAGGCTTGACGTGCGCCTGGCACATCGCCTGAGCGCAGGGCGGCAATGCCGCGACGGCCGTGTTTTTCCACCTCGGTCTGAAGGTCGCTCATGGTGATGCGTGGCTCTGTTGATGGGGGCAGGCGGGCGCCGGATACCCTTGCGATGCCGCTGTTCTGGCGTGCCGCGGGCTTGCAGTATAGTGTCGCCGACGGCCGTTCCCCCGCCCCTGCAAGGATGCATGCGGACGGCCGTTGCCAGGGCTGGCTATTTCTTCATGATACTGTTTGAATATACAGGCCTGGTTCATCCACACCCGTCACAGTTAAGGAAGCAGCTATGGACGCGAACAAGCAAAAAGCCCTTGATGCCGCGCTTGCCCAGATCGAGCGCCAGTTCGGCAAGGGCACCGTGATGCGCATGGGAGACCGGCAGCATGAGTCGATACCGGCCATCTCCACCGGTTCTCTCGGACTCGACATCGCCCTCGGTATCGGTGGCCTGCCCAAGGGCAGGGTCGTCGAGATCTACGGCCCGGAATCCTCCGGCAAAACCACGCTCACCCTATCCGTTATCGCCGAATGCCAGAAGATGGGCGGCACCGCCGCCTTCATCGACGCCGAGCACGCCCTTGACCCCGGCTATGCCGAAAAGCTGGGCGTCAATGTCGAAGACCTCATCGTCTCCCAGCCCGACACCGGCGAGCAGGCCCTTGAGGTCGTCGACATGCTCGTACGCTCGGGCGCGGTGGACGTCGTGGTCGTCGACTCCGTCGCTGCGCTCACGCCCCGCGCCGAGATCGAGGGCGAGATGGGCGACACCCACGTAGGCCTGCAGGCGCGTCTCATGAGCCAGGCGCTGCGCAAGATCACGGGCAACATCAACCGTTCCAATACGCTCGTGATCTTCATCAACCAGATCCGCATGAAGATCGGTGTGATGTTCGGCTCGCCGGAAACCACCACGGGTGGCAACGCCCTGAAGTTCTACGCCTCCGTGCGGCTCGATATCCGCCGTATCGGTGCCGTGAAGGAGGGCGACGAGGTCACAGGCAGCGAAACCCGCGTCAAGGTCGTGAAAAACAAGGTCGCGCCGCCTTTCCGCGAGACCGAGTTCGACATCCTCTACGGCAAGGGCATCAACCGCATGGGTGAGATCGTCGATATCGGCAGCAAGATGGGTATCGTCGAGAAGTCCGGCGCCTGGTACTCGTACAAGGGAGACCGTATCGGCCAGGGCAAGGCCAATGCCTGCCGCTACCTCCTCGAGAACGCCGAGGTTGCCGCCATCCTTGAGGGCGAGGTCCGTGCAAAGGCACTCGCGCAGGGCGAGGCCGCCGAGAAGCCCGAGAAGCCCGAAAAACCCGAGAAACCCGAGAAAGCCTGAGCCCCCGGGCCCTTCGGCCGGAATCGCCACCGTGTCCTTGCGCAGAAAGCGTGCGGATACCTCGGCGCCGGCCGACGGGCCCGTCATCCGCCGGGCGGCGCTGGATCTGCTCGCACGCCGCGAGCACAGCACCCGCGAACTGCGCGAAAAACTCCTCCAGAAATTGGGCACTGCCCCGCAACTCGACGAAGAGCTCGAGCGCTTGCAGTCCGAAGGCCTTCTGGACGACGGGCGGTTCGCCGAAGCCTTCGTCCGCATGCACCGCAACCGTGGTCACGGCCCGCAGCGCATCCTCCACGAACTCGCCCAGAAGGGCGTGGACGCGGAGATTGCAGAGGCCTGTGTTGAGCCAAAGTCAGGGGAATGGGTGGAGCTGCTGCGACGCATCCGGGCGCGACGCTTCGGCGAGGAGGCTCCGGCATCGTCGGCAGAGTGGCAGCGCCAAGCCCGTCATCTGCAGACGCGCGGCTTCAGCACCGAACAGATCCGCCGCGCGCTGCGCGACCCACGCGAAGACTGAACCGGCCGCGGTGCGTCTACCGCAACGCGCGAACCCTCAGCCCGCGCGCTCCACCACCACGCTCCCCACCGAATAACCTGCGCCGAAAGAGCAGATCACGCCGCGCTCGCCCGGTTTCATGTCTTCCCGGTACTGGTGGAAGGCGATGATCGAGCCGGCGGAGCTGGTGTTTGCGTAGCGGTCGAGGATCACGGGCGTCTCAGCGGGCTCGGGCTCGCGGCCGAGCACGCGACGGCTGATCAGCTGGTTCATGTTCAGGTTGGCCTGGTGCAGCCAGAAGCGCCGCACCGATTCGACGCCAATAGCCAGTTCGCCCAGCTGCGCGAGGATGATCTCGGCCACCATCGGACAGACTTCCTTGAACACCTTGCGCCCGTCCTGCCGGAAGAGCTTGTCGCGCGCGCCGATGCCCGAGGGATCCGCGCGGTTGAGGAATCCGAAGTTGTTGCGGATGTTGTTCGAGAAGGTGGTCTTCAGCCGCGAATCCACGATACGGAAGGGTGCCACGGCAGAGGGCGAGGGCTCCCGCTCCACCAGCACGGCCGTGCAGGCATCGCCGAAGATGAAATGGCAATCCCGGTCGCGCCACTCGAGGTGGCCGGAGCAGATCTCGGGGCTGATCACTAGCACCGCGCGGGCCGAACCCGACTGCACCTGGGAGCGGGCGAGGTCGATGCCGAAGGTCGCCGAGGAGCAGGCCACGTTCATGTCGAAGGCAAAGCCCGTGATGCCGAGCGCGGTCTGTACCTCGATGGCCACGGCCGGATAGGCGCGCTGCAGGTTGGAGCAGGCCACGATAACGGCGTCCACGTCTGCCGTGCTGCGGCCGGCCTGGGCCAGCGCTTGCGTTGCGGCGGCCACGGACATCTCGCACTGCAGGGAGGGCTGGTCGTCGGGTCTCTCCGGGATGTTCGGGCACATACGTTCCGGATCGAGCAAGCCTGACTTGTCGATCACGAAGCGTGCACCGATGCCGGAAGCTTTTTCGATGAAACCCTCGCTCGAGGGCTGAATGGCCTGGATAGTGCCATCTGCGATCGCCGCTGCGTTCTCCGCGTTCCAGCGCAGCGCGTAGGCGTTGAAGGCCTCGACAAGTTCGGCGTTCGAGATGCTTTGCGCGGGCGTGAATAGCCCGGTGCCGGTGATGAACACGGGATGCATCGGGGGGTTTCCGCCTGAAGGAATTGAGCGGCGGATTGTACGTGCAAGACCGGGGCTGTGTACCCCGCAGGCGGATGTGCGCGGGGGCCGGCGCTCCGACCCCCGCGCAGTCTCTCAGAGCGCTTTCACCTCGCGCACGACCTCCAGAATGCCGGCCTGGGCGTCCTGGAAGTACATGAGCGTGTTCTCGTTGGCGAAGAGCGGATTGGGGATGCCGGCGAAGCCCGGGCTCATGCTGCGCTTCACCACGATGACCATGCGCGCCTTGTCCACATCGAGGATCGGCATGCCTGCGATCGGGCTGTCGGCAGCGCGAGCATCGGGGTTCACCACATCGTTTGCACCGATCACGACCGCCACGTCTACCGTTTCGAAGGTGGGGTTGATCGCGTCCATCTCGATCATGCGGTCATAGGGAATGTCCGCCTCGGCGAGCAGTACGTTCATGTGGCCGGGCATCCGGCCTGCTACCGGGTGGATCGCGAACTCCACGGTGGCGCCGCGCTTCTCGAGCAGGAGGTACAGGTCACGTACAGCGTGCTGCGCCTGCGATACGGCCATGCCGTAGCCGGGCACGATCACCACGCGCTGGGCATCGCCGAGCAGCATCGCGAACTCTTCTCCGGTGGTGGAGCGCACCTTGCCGCCGTAGACCTCCTCGTCGCTCGCTGCCGTACCCACCTCGATGCGGCCGAAGATCACGTTCATGAGCGGGCGGTTCATCGCCTTGCTCATCAGGAACGCGAGGATCAGGCCCGAGGCGCCGTCCAGAGCGCCGGCAACGATCAGGATGTTGTTCTCGAGCGCGAAGCCCGTGGCGGAGGCCGCGAGACCGGCGTAACTGTTCAACAGCGCAATCACCACCGGCATGTCGGCCGCGCCGATGGGTGCCACCAGCGTGATGCCGAACAGCAGCGCCAGCAGTGCCATCAGGTAGAAGGCCCAGGTCGCGTTCGGCTCGACGATGCAATACAGCATCAGCACGGTCATCACGCCGAGGAGCGCAAAGGTGATGACGTTCTGGCCTTCGATCACCATGGGGCTTCCCTTCACCCAGCCCTGTAGCTTGGCGAAGGCGAGCAGGCTTCCCGTGACCGTCAGAGAGCCGAGCAGCACCTCGAAGGTGAGCGCACTTCGGGTGATCACCGTCATCGACTCTCCATGGTCGATGTGGTGCGCGACACCCACAAGAGCCGCCGCCAACGCGCCGAAGGCGTGCGACAGTGCGGTTCGTTGGGGCATATGCGTCATCGGCGTGACGATCGCGATGTAGGCGCCGAGGGCAGTACCCACCAGCACGCCAATCGCAATCCACCCGAAGGCGGTGATGCTCGGGTCGAGCAGGGTGCCGCACATGGCGGCAGCCATGCCGCCCGCTGCGAGCAGCATGCCCAGCCGCGCGCTGCGCGGCGAGCTCATGGCCTTGAGGCCGAAGATGAAAAGGGCTGCAGCCCCGAGGTATATCAGCTGGATAAAGGCTGGAGTACTCATTTGCCACCCTTCTTCCGGCTGTTGAACATCTTGAGCATGCGGTCAGTGATCAGGAAGCCGCCAACCACGTTGGTGACGGCCGAGGCGATCGCGATCGTGCCGATGATCGTGGTGGCGGTGCTCTGGCTGCCGCCCGTCACGAGTAGCGCACCCACCACCGCGATCGCCGAGATCGCGTTGGTGGCGGCCATCAGCGGCGTATGCAGCAGCGCGGGGACCTTGTGAATGACGTAATAACCGATGATTGCTGACAGCATGAACACGTACATGCCGTAGATGGTTTGTGTCTCAACGGGTGACATGGATAGTCCTCAGTGGATGCCAAGCACGTGCTTGACGCGGTCGTGGCAGATCACGCCGTCCCGCGTGACGCGGGTCTCGCGCACCAGGTCGTCGTCCTTGTCGGCAATCGCGCCTTCCTTCGTGCAGAGGTTCAGCACGAAGTTGACGACGTTGCGGCTGTAAAGCTGGCTCGAGTGGAAGGCGAGTTCCGACACCAGGTTGACCGGGCCGATCATGGTGACGCCGTCCACGATAATGCTCTTGCCGGCCTCGATGAGTTCGCAGTTGCCACCGGATTCGGCGGCAAGATCCACCACCACCGAGCCTGGCTTCATGCCCTTCTGCATGGCAGCGGTCACGAGGAGCGGTGCACGGCGGCCCGGGACCTGCGCGGTGGTGATCAGCACGTCGGCTGCGCGCACGTAGTGTGCGAGAGCCTCTTGCTGGCGGGCGAGGAAGTCTTCCGACACGGCCTTGGCGTAGCCGCTCTTGTCGGATTCTGCGGTGAGGCCCAGATCCACGAATTTGCCGCCCACGCTCTTCACCTGCTCGGCCACTTCGGGGCGGATGTCGTAGCCCTCGACGGCCGCGCCGAGGCGCTTGGCGGTGGCGATGGCTTGCAGCCCTGCCACGCCGGCGCCCAGCACCAGCACCTTGCTCGCGGTGAGCGTGCCGGCCGCGGTTGTCATCATG
>CAIXOY010000025.1 GCA_903921135.1 uncultured Gammaproteobacteria bacterium | reverse complement strand
TGGCCGTGGATCTTCTACATCAACATCCCCGTGGGCCTGACCGCGGCGGCGCTGACCTGGCAGATCTACCGCTCGCGCGAAACGCCGACCCGCAAGGTGCCGGTGGACGTGATCGGCCTCGTGCTGCTCGTGGTGTGGGTGGCTTCGCTGCAGATCATGCTCGACAAGGGCAAGGAGCTCGACTGGTTCAACTCGAGCGAGATCGTGCTGCTCGGGTGCGTGGCGGCGGCGGGGTTCGTCACCTTCCTCGCGTGGGAGCTCATGGACAACGAACATCCGATCGTCGACGTGCGCCTCTTCGCGGTCCGCAACTTCTGGACCGCCACGCTCACGCTGTCGGTCGGGTACGCGGTGTTCTTCGGGACTTCAGTGATCCTGCCCCTGTGGCTGCAGACGCTGATGGGCTACACGCAGACCTGGGCGGGCCTGATGATGATCCCGTTCGGGCTGCTCGCCATGGTCCTCGCGCCGCTGATCGGGAGCAGCATCCAGCGGGGAATGGACATGCGCCTGCTGGCCTGCGGGGGGTTCATCATCTTCGGCGTGGTGTCGGCCCTGCGGGCGGGCTTCGCGCTCGAGGCCGATGCGTGGACGATCGCCATGCCGACCTTCCTGCAAGGCGCGGCGAACGTGATGTTCTTCCTGCCGCTGACTGCGCTCGCGCTGACCGGCCTGCCCAAGGAGCGCATCCCGGCGGCCACGGGCCTGAATAATTTCATGCGCTTCACTTTCGGGGCGTTCGGGGCGTCTGCCGGGATCACGCTGTGGGACGACCGCACCAGCCTGCACCGCGCGCAACTGGTCGAGCACGTGACGCCCTACGATCCCCAGGCCGTGGCTGCCCTGGAGGTGCTCAAGGCGGCCGGGCTGACAGCCGAGCAGGCGCTCGCGCAACTGGAGAGGATGATCGACGCGCAGGCGCGCATGCTGGGGACGGTCGACCTGTTCTGGTTCTCGGGCTGGTTGTTCATCGCGCTCGCCGGGATGGTGTGGATCGCGCGGCCGGTGCGGCAGGCGGGCAAGGAGGAAGGGGCGGTGGCGGAGGTGTAGTTTTACAAAAACGGCATTTAAACTGACACGAAACGGCGTCCTGAAGGCATTTTAAAAAATAAATGTTCTACTTTTAATGATCAAACGGCATACGTCTCCTCCCTTTTCATAAGGGCAGATTTGAGGTCTGGACTACGCTAGGGTGAGCGCTTTCAGCAGCGCGAGCGCCTGGGATTCCATCGCAGGAAAATCGCGCTTTACTGTATGCCAGACCGTGTCGAGATCGACTGCGAAGTAACCGTGCGAGATGCGGTCAGGCATTCGTATGGCCTGGGTCCACGGGACCTCGGGATGGCCGGCTGCGAATTCCGGATCCTGGCGAACTATGTTGCGGGCTGCTTCGCCAACAATCTCTATGTTGCGCATTACCGCATCCTGCACGAGCGTCTGCGACTGGAAGGCGGAGAGATCCATCCCTTCTGTGTATTTGCGGATGCGAGCGACTGCTTCGAGCAGATGGCCTAGATAGTCTGCCGTACGGCGTGCCGGTTCGATCATCCGTACTGCCCGTTTCAGATCGGGCGGGCTTCTGCGATGACTCGGCCGCGAAAACTCTCGGGCAGACTGCCGGCGGTGATGACTTCGACCCGGACGCCAAGCAGGCGTTCAAGTTCCAGTTCGATCCCGGCCAGGTCGAGCAGCGACGTATCCGAGGTCGAGTCGACCAGCAGATCGAGGTCGCTACCTTCGCGGTCTACGCCGTGTAGTACCGAGCCGAAGACCCGTGGATTGCGGGCGCGTCGCTCTGCAACGATCCGGCGAATCGCTTCGCGATGGGTGTTGAGGGCTATGGAAGGCTTCATGTTGGGGCTCCAAGTGTGCAACCTTAACGCATCCGGATGGCATATGGAATCCGGCAAAGCGCCTCGCCCGATGATTTCTGTGCCGGAGAGCTTCTCAGTACACCCCGAGAGCGAGTCCTGCGGCCAGCGCCGCACCGAGTTCCTCGCACTGCGCCAGTACCTCCGGGGTGACTTCCTTCAGCGCGAGGATGGGCTCCTGCACCTTCTTCAGTCGCAGCCCCGTGACGATGCGCTCGACCGAGGCGATTGCCCCAGTGCCATCCTGCCCGGCCGAGACCAGCAGCGCCCAGGGCCGTCCGGCCACCTTGCCCTCGCACTCGTAGAAGATGCGCTCGAGGAAGTCCTTCATCATCCCGGACAGGGAGCCGAAGTTTTCCGGGGTGCCGAGCACGAGGGCATCCGCTTCAAGCACGTCCTGCGGCCCGGCATCGGCGCAGCGGAGCATCCGGACCTGCACGCCCGCCTCGCTGGCCGCACCCCTGGCGACCGCTTCGGCCAGCTGCGTGGTCTTCACGCCGCGCGTGTGCCAGACGATGAGGAGCGTCTTCATGCCGGGAGCCTCAGCGCCGGGTCCTGCCGGTAGAACAAGGTGAATTGCGTGTAGAGGTCCGGGTAGCGTCGCTTCAGTTCGCCGGGCGCTTCGAAGAACGCCTCGCTCGCCACCGCGAAGAATTCAGCGGGCGCTTCCGAGGCATAAGGGTCCAGCCAGGTGTCCTTGTCGCGATCCACCGCGTCGCAGAACCCCGTGTAGGCCTCCTCCAGCACCGCGCGCCACAGGGCCGGGTCCATCCCGGCGTGGAGCAGCGGCATGCCGTCGGCCTGGCCGTTACGCATGTCGAGCTTGTGCGCGAACTCGTGGATCACCACGTTGGCGCCGCCCTCGGCGACCCTGCCTGCCTCGCCCACGGCCTGCCATGAAAGGATCACCGGGCCACCTTCCCACGATTCGCCGACGAGTTCGTCTTCCCACTCGTGCAT